>NZ_DJOA01000006.1:0-75746 GCF_002437085.1 Candidatus Avelusimicrobium stercoris
CCTGTTTTGGCGCAAGGTAATGGGCATATCAAAAAGGGCTTTACAGCAAGCATTGGAAATAAAGCGGATTTCCCAATCCTCGTACTTGCCGAAGATACCGAAAATATTTAAGTCCACCGCATTTTTGAGGTGTTCAATGCGTTTATGCACCACATATTTGCAAAAACTGTGGTCATCTTTGCCCATACGCAGGCCGATTTGTTCCTCAGTTACTAGGCGATTATCAGCGGCGGTGTCATATACCGCGCCGCTGCCCAGGTTAATCAGGCGGCCGAAGCGGTCCGTATGCCGGGCTAAGTTTTCAAACATCCGCAAGTTGGTGTAGAGCAGGTTAGTCGGGTCCTTGGCGTTGCGGTGCCCGGGCTTTACCGCGGCGTGGATAACCGCGTCAAATTGGCGCGTTTTAAAGTAATTATCCACGGCTTCGGTATCGGCCAAATTGAGTTCACTGCTGCGCGGGGCGGTAATATCATACTCTTGGGCGAGAAAACTCTCCCGTATGTTCTTACCGATAAACCCGTTCCCCCCGGTGAGCAAAATTTGTTTTTTCATACGTTATTTATGTGGTGTAGTAATAAGAAATAGCACCCTAAACAGACCTACCTATGATTTTATTGTACGAAATTATCACAAGCCTACCAAGTTCAAAAAGCCCCATCCATAAACCTTATATTTGTATTATAATATAAAAGATAAAAAGTACTGGGCCTATAAACAGTATAGGTCCTTTGGTCCCTGTCCGGGTGGGTCCTTTGCCCACTGGAAAAAACATAAAAAAGCGGTACAATATAACTAGGTCTATTATATAAGGAGCGTTCTATGCAATCTTTTCTCTGCCGTGTACTTGCTGTAGTATTTGCTTTAAATTGTATTCTTCCCACCCCCTCGGCGTGGGCACAGGCTCGCCGTGCGCCTGCCCAAAAGGCTAAAGCGGGCACGTCCACCCGCCCTAATGTAGGGGCGGCGGTGTCCCAAGCGGCGGACAAACAACTGCAAACCAAGATTAACAATGCCACCAAACGCTATGAAAACAGAAAGTTGACGTGGGTTCAACGTAAAAACGCATTGGTGGAATTGCACCGCTTAAAAGACCAGCAAGCCACTCAACAAGAGGCCAGAGAGAAAAAAGCCACGCAAGCGGCGGCAAGAAAAGCCTATGAGGACTACCAACAAGACCTTCGCTCCGGGAGAGTGGTTGCGCGGGATGCTACCTATGTGGCGTCGCCCGTACCGGTGTTTCCCATCAAGCGGCCGAAAAATGACGTTTTGGAACTTTTGTCCAAAGATGAACTGACACTTCAAAATATGGGTGATTTTATTGACCCAATGGGCAACCCCAATGATAACTATTTAATGAATACGGTCTATGCTGCCGAAGCTTTGGGCAATACGGTGGATTATATGCAGCAAATGGCGCAAAGCGGCAGTATGGACGCGTCCGCCTTGGCGCAGTTCAACCAAGATTTAAAGGACGTCTATTTGCGTATGGCCTACCGCGAAATGTCCCTCTCCGCCAAACCGCACGATATTATGGTGCGTACTATGGCGGTAGGGTCTTTGCGTATTGCTATGCTTAAAGTGCATAACTATTTTAAGACTATGGGCATAAAAGACCCGCTCCTTACCAAGCAAAACCAGCCTGCGGCCGATGGCAAAATATATGACAAGCAGTATATTAAAAACGGTTTGGATGGGGCAAAAATATTTTCCCCTGGTCCGAATTACCAATCTGTCTTGGCGCCTAGCCATTTTGCAAATCTTCAAAATAAATATATTAAGGAAATGGGCGTCGCCGTTCAAAAAGGCCTTAAAGCAGATGACGAAAACTTCCAAGATGTTTTGGCATTGGCGGATTATGCCACCAAATATACTTTGCTTAATGACCCTACTTTGGCTGCCGTGTTAGTCAAAAAGTTTGACAAAGGCGCCAAGGATACCGATTTTAAGTCGGACAATGCCGCCGTGGTAAACCAGATTATTGCGGGCGTGGTGGATGATGCCCGTCAGGAAGTGCGCGGGTCGCAAAAATGGAATAATACAATGCAGTTCTTCAAAAACTTTTCCGACCCGAAGGTTTACTCCCTTTCCACGCGTGTAATCGCGCTGGAAGCGGCCTCCGTGTTAATGGGCAACCAAGCTGGCGATAAAATGAGTAAAGGCGAATTTGCCTTGCGCCAAACCTTTGCCCGCCGCGCGGCTGATTTGTATGAACCGTTGCAAAGTTCCTATTATAAGGATTACGGTTTGGATTCCAAACAAATGCAAGCCTTGGCTGACAAACTGGCTGACATTTACAACCAATTTGCTACGGACCCGTTAAAATTGGAGGAAATTACCAATAACGGGACCACAGCCATTGCGGGCGTGAAAGGGCTTATTGAACCCGGAGAAAAAGGCCTTGTTGTTGCCAACGACCCCAAGACTTCTATCCCCGCCATTGCGCCCGCAAACAGCGGCAATATGATGCAAAACCCGGACGGTTCTATCCGTATGGTTTATGGGTATGTATATACTTCCAAAGGCCGCTGGGTGGAAATAGCCCAACACAACGGTTTAAACCAAGCCAAAGTGGATAAGGAAAACGCCACGGCGTTCTTCTGGTTCGTGGGAGATGCTATTTTGTGGGTATATGCCGGAGCCATTTTTCAAACGGTCAGCCAAGCTTTCCGCTTTGCACGTGGCGCAATGCTGGCCTTGCCGAAAGCCCTTAATGCAGCAGCCAAATCCAATAAAGGCCGTGCGCTTTTGACTTTCCGCGTGGAACTGACCAAAGCCGGGCGGTTGGCGTCTTACACGTCCAAGGCTGTTAACAATAACGTTATTATGTCGGTACGCTATATTGAAAAAGGCAAGGCGCCGGCAACTACGCTTCCGTCCAGAATGGGCGAAGGTGTTGCCCCGGTTGTACAAACGAAAGTCATTGCACAGCCTGGGCGTTCGTCTATGCGCGTTTTGCAGAACGAATATTCCCGCTGGAACCCGAAACGCTGGTTTGGACAGACCCCTAACCGCGAAATTGTTGGGGTAGATTTCTACCAAGTATTGCCCGGAGGTGCGCAAAATGTGGGCTCGGTAAACTTTACGGGCAGATTGGCCTCGCTGCAAGGCGGCGTAAAAGATTATGATATGCTGCGCTTAATGAACCAAGGGTTTCAAACGACCCAAAAATCCGATTGGATGTATCCTTGGATGAAATTATCCGTGTCGGAATTGCGCGAAGCGCGGGCCTATTCCCGTATGATGGCTATCAGCCAAGATGCGGCTAAATCCGGGGCGTTTGACGGCTGGGTAAATATCAGAATGCCGGTGTACGGTTCGGGTAAAATGCCGGTGCTGGCCAGCCAACCGGGCGCCACGGGCGTGGCGATGGAATCCTCTTGGTGGAACATAACCAAGTTGGGTAAACCGGGCAACGAACTGTTCAGCACGGATGTAGTGGTGGCCCCGGCAATGAGCCGCACGGCGGCACAAAAGGCCTTTGACCCGCTTTCTATCCCGGGGGCTGTAAAATTCCCGGCGCAAATGCTTGCCAACGGCCAATGGGCTGAACAAGTAGGCCAACAATATTTTAGAATTGCCAACTATAATAATAAATTCGGAAATGTGTTTATGCCGCGCTTACTGCCGACGAAAGCCTTTGCACAGGAATTTTTTACCAACCCGCGTTTCGCTTGGAGTATGGGCAAGGCTTGGCTGAAAACCAGTTCGTTTACGCAGAGCGTGGCAGGAAACCTTATATTCTTCGGCGGGTTAGCCGGAGTGGACTATGCGGCCTATCCATTTGTAATGGGCCACATTACGGGTAAAGGCGAACAAGAAGTAAAAGCGGAAATGGCTCAACCCAAATACGAGGGCGCCTACGACCCGGCCAAACTTAAACAGGACGAGCAAAACCAAGAAGAAGTTTTGGCCCAACTCAAAGCCGAAGGCCAGGACTACAACACCAAGCAAATGGACGCCTATGAAACTGTAACCGGTGCGGAAAAGGAATCCCGCGAAGGTATGTTTATGGGCTCTCCGATTATCTTCGGGCGCGAAGCCTTGGGCAACTTGGGCGTAATGGACAACATGTATGTTACTACGCCCTTAAAGAAACGCTTGCAGTATCAGGCGGCCAGCGTGAACTTTAACCGCGCTTCCGGCGAGGGCAATAAAGTAAAGAACCAAAAGGCTCTTGATAACATTATAAAGGCCCAAACGGAAGCGGCTGCGGTGCAAAAACGCGTTACCTTGGAAAGTTACAAACCGTATGTATCTGCTGCCGAACTGAAACAAATGGGCGCTTGGTTTGACGAATATTTAGCCACGATTATTGCTTCCTTGCGCAGCAATGCTTCGTCTGCCGCCAAACAGAAACAGCAGGAAAAGGCGTCTGAATTACTCAATTCCCGTTTGATGGAAGTAAAAGATAAAGTAGAACGGAAATTGGAACTGTTGGGCGAAGTCGCCGCGGACCAAGCAAAAGCACAAGACGAAATGTCCTTGGCTTCGGAAAAATTAGCCTGGATTGCCGCCTTTGAGCAATATGGCTTGGCGGACAAATCTGCCGAAGCAACTGCGTTCTTTGATTCCTTTATCCCGCGCGTTTTGAGTGCGTATGACATCAAGGATGCAAACGCTAGGAACGCGACTCTTAAAAAATTGAATAGCGAATATCAAAACAAGAGCATAGAGTGGAATATCGCTATCAAAAATAAGTTTGCCAAACATCAAGAGCAGGTAGCCACCGAGGAGGCCAGTCCGTTTGCCGCGGATGACGACCAACTCCAAAACTTCCACGTAGAAGAGCCGGCTACCGCGCAATAACAAGTCTGTACAAGGTTAAAATACCCCGGGGTAACTAATATCCCGGGGTGTTTTTTTGTGATAGTTGCGCAAGAATTTATTTATAGGTTATTTAAAATTAATGCGCTCCTTTTCTATCACTAGCGGACGCTTCAACACTTGGGTTAAAATGGCCCCGATGTACTCGCCGATGATACCGATAAAAAAGAGTTGCACCGAGGAAAAGAACAGCACCCCCAGTAAGATAGGAGCCGTGCCCATAGGGAATTTGTCCCAATACAGCAGTTTTAACACCAAATAGACAAACGCCAAGGCCAAACTAATCCCCCCCAATACAAAGCCGCCCATTGCGGCCAGGCGCAGGGGCACCTTGGAGTGATTGGTAAATCCAATCATCGCATTGTCATAGAGTGTGTAAAAATTATTTTTGGTAAACCCGCGTTTGCGGGTGGGCTGAACAAACGGCACCAAGGCGCGCTTATAGCCCAGTTCGCACACGAGCCCGCGCAAATACGGGTACGGGTCATTTAAGCGGCGCAGTTCCTCTACCACGCCTTTATCGTACAAGCCAAAACCCGTGCAGTTGGCGGGCAGTTGCGCGCCGGAATCATTAAGCAGATTAAGCAGCCAATAATAAAAACGCCGCACAGTAAAAAATAAAACGGATTCCTTGCTCTGCGTTTTCTGCGCCAGCACTACCTTGAACCCTTCTTCCCATTTGGCTAAAAATTGCCCAATGAGCGCGGGCGGGTCCTGCAAGTCGGACGCCATATAGATAACCGCGTCCCCATTGCATTGCAAAATGCCGTAATAGGGCGAACGGATGTGCCCAAAGTTACGGGCGTTGGCAATGACCTTAAAATGCGGGTCCTGCGCGGCTATTTTGCGCAGTTCGGCCAGCGTGCCGTCGGTAGAGGCGTTATCCAATACCAACTGTTCGTAGTCGTATTTATCCGCGTATTTGGCCATTTCAGCCTTTACCTGCTTGTAGAGTTCCCACACGTTTTCCTGCTCGTTAAACGCGCTGGAAATAATAGAAATTTTCTTCTTCATTTATGAAACACCAACTTTTTATTAAGTATAAAGCCAAGCATTGCAAGCGGCAATATCAAAATTGCCCCCGCCACATATAAGTTAAGCCCCATAGCGGACAGTATTTTAAGCCCCGCCACGTTGCACAAATAAACCACCCCATACACGCCAAAAAATTTCCCCAACAGCGCGTTATTGTGGCTTTGGAATACGATTCCGCCAATGGTTTTAAAATTGAACAGCACCCCCAAAACGGTGGAGCAAAGCGGCGCGAAAATATAGTTAAACCCAATCCACACAAAAATCACATACAGGCTGTATGCAAACGCCGTATTCAAAGTGCCCACATATAAGAAACAAACGAACTGCTCCGGCAGGTGCAAAATGCGCGCCGTCAGCCGGACAATTTCTTTAAAAGCGGCGGATATAAAAGTTTTCATTGGGTGGGGTCCTCCTTATAAAGCCGCACGGCCCATTTGGCCAAAAAGTAGCCTAAAAGGGCCCCCAGCGCGTTATTTAGCACATCGTCTATATCACACACGCCCAAACGCGTATAGGCCTGTAATCCCTCAATTAAGCCGGAAACCAGCGTGCCGAGGATAAGCGTTTTCCACCAAGTGCATTTCTTCCACAAAAACGGCAGTAAAAACCCAAGAGGTAAAAAGAAAACGATGTTTAAAACCATATCTTGCAGCGGGGCATTTTGGGAGATTTTAAATACATTGTTCCGCGTTTGCAAGACATTGTTGCACACATTGGCGGAAACAGTTCCGTCTTTTAGCAGACAATGCGCCGCCAATCGGTAAATTTTCAGTACGTCCATACGCAACACAAGCCCCGGTTTGGGAGTGCGGCATAAAAAGGCTAAATAGACCACACTTCCTGCATATAAAAGCGTCCAAACGGGATAGTACCAGTTGCGGTAACGTTTCCCCCCAAACTTCCGCCCCCAGGGCAAAAGGAGCAGGGAACACACGATAAATAAAATAAAAATAATGGTAGCCGTCATCGTTTTACACGGCGCTTCTTACACGGAGCGCCGTATAAAACATTGTAAGTAAACGGGAGTTGCTTGTCAATGTAAATAGAATACCCCGCGCGGGAAGGGCGCGGGGCGGTGTCATAAAGGCGGCTAGTTTAAGGCCGGGCTATTATCCGTATCAGCGGGTTTATTGGCGGCTAAATCCGCAAACTTTTGAGCCATTGTCGGGTTCTTTTTAACCAGTTTTTTAACGGTTAAATCTTGCGCCTTATCATTGGCTAACCGCAGGTTATTTTCCGAGGATAACAGCGCATCCTTGGTCTTTTGCAGGTGGTCAATGGTTTTATCAATTTCCTCAATGGCTTTTTTGAACTTGTCGCTGGCTAACTGGTAATTGCGCCCGAATTTGGCCTTAAATTCGTTGATGTCGTCCTCAAAGTGCGAGATATCCAAATTTTGGTTCTTTACTTCGGCCAGTTGGCGGCGGTAGTCCGCCGAGTTCAGCGCCGCATTGCGCAGCAGGGTAATCATCGGAATAAAAAATTGCGGGCGGATGACGTACATTTTGGGATATTTGTAAGACACATCTACAATGCCCGTGTTGTACAGTTCGTTGTCGGCCTCCAACAGAGAAACCAGCACCGCATATTCGCACCCCTTTTCGTTGCGGTCCTTGTCCAACTCCTTGAAAAAATCCTCGTTTTTATGCTTGGTGGCGGTGGTGTCCATTTCGTTCTTCATTTCAAACATAATGGAAATAAATTCCACACCGTCGGCGGTTTGCTCGCGGAAGATATAATCTCCCTTGCTGCCGGTGCGGGCGTCGTTGTCCTTTTCAAAATACGCATTTTGAAAGCCCGTCGCGCGCAGGCGGTTGAACTCAATTTCGCAGTGTTTTTCCAGCGTTTCGCCCAGCATTTTGGTTGACATTTTGGCCTTTAAATCCTTGTAGAAAGCAATTTCTTGGTCCTTGGCTTTCAGTTGCACTTCGTAATTGTCCTTTAAGGATTGGGTTTGCAACTGGATTTGGTTCTGGGCGTCGGTCAGTTGCGCGCGGAGCGATAAAAGTTCTTTTTCCTTATCGTTTAAGCGGTCCTTTTCCCCCGCCACCGCACGGCTGACGGCCAACTCCTGCGCGGTTTGCGCGGCGGAAATTTGCGCCTTTAAAGCGGTTATTTCCCGCTCGTAGGCCGAGGCGGCCTCTTGCTTATCGGCCTGCGCCTGGGTCTTTAAAACGGCAATTTCGCCGGCCTGTTCCTTGGCCAGTTGCGCGGTGCGCGATTCCAACTCTTTATGAAATTCCGCCGTGCGCACTTGGCTTAATAAATCGGCATAGCCGGACTGGTCCACTTGAAAAACTTGTCCGCAATGCGGGCACTTAATTTCTGGCATATGGTAAAACTCCTTAAAAAATTTTAAAATTTTCCTGCTGTTACAAGCATAAAACAATTAAGCGACAACGTATTGTCGCTAAATAAAACAGGGCAATATTTATTATACAAAGTACATCAAATTTTTGCTCCTGTTTCAAAAGGGGCCGCGCACGGTAGGAAGCAGACGTATCAGTCCGCACGTACGCGGCGAAATTTTTACAGTAACCCACAATCCGACAAAATACGCATTAAGCGATAGGGTTTATTAATAATTTCTGCATAGAAAGATAACGAAAAACTTAAAAATAATCCCCAGAAATAAATGCGGTGGTATCTAATAGGACAAATAAAATATCCGCCTAAAAAAATAATAAACATTGCCCCAAATCCCAATATATATTCCATAAAGTTTCTCCTTATTTTTTTCTTGTATATATAGAATAGCGCAGCCAGGCGACAGCGTGTTGTCGTTTTATTTGCTATGATGTAAAAAAATGGGAGCAACTATGCAAAAAGAAATGCAGAACAAAATAACTCGGTTGCTATATGAGTTAAACGCCCTAGATAAGGGGCCAGTCAATCTAAATAGTTTGGCGAAAGAATTGGGCGTTTCCCTGCGCACGGTTCAGCGCGATATCCGTACCATACAAGAGGCGGAATTTCCCCTTTATTCGCCGGAGGCGGGCACTTATGCATTTATAGAAGGGTTTTCTTTGGGACGGATAGAATTGTCCGACAAAGAAGCCTCTATGCTTGTTTTTATGAGCGAAATTGCCCGTTCTCTTGGACAAAAGTTTGACACCTCTTTTAGTTTACTTAAAAAGCGTCTGCTAGGGGTGGCCGAAGAGAGTCCTTTCTTTGTTAAGTTTGCTAGCGGTGAAGAATATCCCGATACTCCCATCAGTAAAAATTTGGCAGAACTTATCCGCCTACGCGAAAAAAGTTCCGTCTGCTACCGTGGCGGAAAACGCGCGTGTTATCCAGTCCGCCCTCTTAAAATCGCTTGGATTGAGGGCTTTTGGTATTTATTAGCCCTGACGGATGATGATAAATTGTTAAAGTTTCGCTTGGAAAAGATTACTTCTGTAAAAGGCCTAAACTCTTATTTTAAGCATACTGCCGAGATTGAAAAGTTATTACGGGAGTGTACGAATATCTGGTTTGAAAAACAACGGGACTTATCGGTGCGTTTGGAAATTAGTGCGGAAAGCGCAAAATATTTTAAAGTGCGCCGTTATTTTCCTTTACAAAAGATAGAAAAGGAACTGCCAAACGGAAAATTAGAAATATCTTGCCACGCGGTGCGAGAAGAGGAAATCATCCCCACTATTTTGCAATGGATGCCTAACATAAAAGTATTGGAGCCTAAAACTCTCAATGAGCAAATCAAACGCATTGTGCAAGGATATACAAAAGAGATTTAGAGCGCAGCGTTAGAATTGCTATAATAGATAAGTAAATTACTGATTAAAGAGGAAAAAATGTTTGCAAACTTCAATCCGTGGCACCACGTTTCGCCCGGCGATAAAGATTCTTTACCTTATGTTGTAAACGGGATTATTGAAATTCCGAAAGGCACCCGTGCCAAATACGAACTGGATAAGGCCAGCGGCCTTTTGCGCTTAGACCGTGTTCTCTATTCGTCCGTGTATTATCCGGCCAACTACGGCTTTATTCCGCGCACTTACGGGGCGGATAAAGACCCGTTGGATATCCTTATTTTGTCTCAGGCCGAAGTCGTGCCGCTGTGCATTGTGCCGGCGCGCATTATCGGCGTAATGCGGATGCTTGATAACGGCGAAGCCGACGATAAAATCATCGGCGTAGCGCAGGGCGACCCGAACGTCAGCCACTATACCGATATTTCCCAACTGCCGGAACACTTAATTTCGGAAACGATGAGTTTCTTTGAAGATTATAAAAAACTGGAAAATAAAACGGTAGTGGTGGAAAAGATTTTTGATAAGCAAACGGCTATCAAAATTTTGAAGGAAGCCTTTATTGCGTACGAGGAAAAATTTGTAACGTACAGCAACTTTACCCGTAACCTGGATAAATAAACAAAGGCAAGTCCTATCCTTTTAGCGCCCGGCTATTACCGGGCGCTTTTGGTAATATAACTATGCTAAAACCCGCTATTCTTATAAAAGCCAGCCTGCAAATTTTCTTTTCTGGACTAATGGTTTTAATCTGCCTGCTTATGCCGATGCTGGCGGATATTGAATTTGGAAATTTGCGCTCGGTATTGGCGGGTGTTTTATTTTGGAGCAATCTTTTTCTGCTTGGGGTTTTTGGAATATACCGGGCAATAACCGACCTTAAAAGTCTTTCTCCTAATAAGAATTTACCGATAACACCGCTTACCATTTTGCATAGTTCTACCCGTTTTTTGGGCGTTTCCCGTGGACGTTTTTTATGGGCTGCTTGTCTCAATCCGCTGGATATGAACCTTTCCACGGCTTACACGCTTTGGGCTTTGGTAATGACGGTGGGGTTCTTGTGCTTGTTGCCTGCGGCGGGCCCATTGCGGGCCAAGTTATTGTTTATTATCTTTTTTCTTGTGCTTCGTTTAGGGGTAAAATTCACCGTGCTGATTCAATATAGCCGTTTGTACACCCAACTGGCGGAAGTGCAAACCACTATTGACGAGCGCGGCATTTGGTGGACTTTGCTTGTTGAAAACGAGGACGAAATGAGCGAGGAGTTTAACCCAGAGGACGAATATATAGCCTTTACTCCTTGGGAAAAAGTAAAAGCCGTGCGTTACCACAAACAGTATGTAATTTTATATACCGCCGACAGAGATTATATTTATTTTGTAAACTCCCCCTTGGAAAAGGGAATCATAAACACCTATTTTGCCTTGTCTAAACAGAGACAAACCTCCAATTGATGTTCTTATCCCAATATCTTGCGTTCCAATTCCGTTTTAAGAGCCTTATAATGTGGGCATTTCTGCCCCAAGAGGACAAAAAAATCCTTATTATGCGCTTTATGGCGGTGGTGGCACAGTTCGTGGAAAATAACATAATCAATACACCGTTTGGGTGCTTGAATTAAGTCTATATTTAGCACAATCGTTCCCCCTTTTAGATAACTCCCCCACCGCTTATTCATTTGGCGTATTTTTAAAGAAAATTTTTCACCCGCATAATCGGGGAACAGTTTTAAGCACGCTTGTAAGCGCTCCGCAAAGACCCTTTCAGCGCGGGCTTTCATAAACGCAGTTAAAAGGGCTTGAATATTTTTTTCTCCGTCAAGAATTAATTTACTTCCGGCAAAGGAAATTTTTTCTTCTTTGGTAGCGTTTACAATTAGTTGGTATCTCCTTCCTAAATAAAGCACATCGCTACCACTGGTGAAGCCCTGCCTTTTCGGCCTAAACTGCTTAAAAAACTGCTGTTGCCGTTGTACCCAAGGAAACTTTTTCAGCAAAAATGCCTGGCGTTCCGCCGATGAAGCCTTCTTAGGCGTTTTAAAAAGAACCTGCCCGGAAGGAAAGACCGTAAGACCAAAACTTTTACGTTCTTCTTCCACCTCATTGTATTGGAGTTGCGCGGGGCCTGATATAATTGTTTTAGTCATTTTTGGTAGCCAAGTTCCAAGTATTTTCAATAAAACTTTCAATAAATTCTACCGTCAGCGGGACTTGCATTCTGTCCTTAATTTCATCAAAGAAATAGTCTTCCATTTGGTCGCGCACAGTACGTTTTACCTCAATACTGTCCTTCCAGTCCACCTTGCGCTCTTTATTGATAATATCCACCAAATGCGTAGCAATTTGTATTAATTCTTCTTCTCCCAAATGCGCCTTTAATTCCTTTTTTAACAAGCGGTAATAAGGATGCACCTCTTTTCTGTCTTGGATAGCCAACGGGATATCTTTATCCTCGTAATTTTCTACTTCTCGCTGTAAGTCTTTGGTCTTGTCCAACAGGGCTTGCAGGTCTTCTTGCCTGGCTGTGCGCAAGTCGGACAGCAGGGCTTGCACTTGGCGGCTAAATTTGTCATAGAAAATAGGGTCTTGGTCCCAACGCTCTGAAATTGTTTTTTGCGTTTGTGCGGCAATGGCTTCCGCTTTGGAACGGTCCGAAAGACCGTTTTTATCGTCTTCAATAAAGCGGTTAAACTCCATTGCATCGCTCAAATTAATGGGTTTTGAAAGGAGGTCCACCTCTTGGGCAGTTACATATTTATCCAAGATTTTGCGGATTTGGTCTTGGTATTTGGAAAAATCCACCTTTTCCGCCATTACCGTCTGTGCAATTTTTTTAATTTCTATAAAGCGTTTTAAGTCGTTTGTAATCGTATCCAATCGCCCTTGCGGAAATTTGGCATAAAAATCCGGCAGCATCCGGCAAACATTTAATTCGTTAATTAATAAGTTTACCTGCTCGTAGAATTTCTTGCGGAGGTCTTCTCTCTCTTTTAAAAAGGCAATATATTCTTCGTAATTTTCTTTATTTTTTACGGTTTTAAAAGTGTCTAACAGCGTTTGATAAAGGCCTTCCAAATCCGCGATTTTTTCGTCAGTATTTAACAAGGCTTTTGCAACGTCTTTCTCGTCAAAATTGGAAAATAATTCAAGCGCGTTTTTCAGATTTTTTGCATTTTTGGAATAGTCAAAAATAAAGCCGTTTACCTTTACTTGCTTACCAGGGCGGCCTTCATAAATACGGTTTACGCGCGCAATGGCTTGCAGCAAATTATGGTCCTTTAACTGTTTTGCCAAATAGAGGGCTGTATTTACCGGGGCATCAAATCCGGTCAGCAGTTTATCCACCACAATCAACAGTTCACACCCGTCCGGGTCCTTTTTAAAGGAATTAATTTGCGTCTGCTCGTAGCGCTCCAAAGAGCCAAACATATGTTTTTGCTTATCTAAAAACTGCGCTATCGCCCGTTTATGTTCGGGAAGACTGTCGTCGTCCTCGGCGTTGGGCGTATCGGAAATAATTACCGCGCTTTTTATGCCGCCGAGTAAATCCAACGCTTCCTTAAAGCAGATAGCCGCGTATTTGGAGGGTAAAACTGTCTGCGCTTTTAGGCCTGTTCCCTGGAAGTTTTTTATAAAATGCTTACGTACATCCAGCGCAATCATTTCAATACGCTGGGACGTTTCTTCAATGATTTTAGAATTAACAAACTTGCGCGCCAGTTGAGCCTTTTGTTCTTTGGTTAGCGGCTCAACAATTTGGTTAAAAAACACATCCATTGCTTCGCTGGCCTGTTGCTCCACAAAAAGCCCCTGGTAGATAAGCGGCAATACTGCGCCATCGGCCTGCGCCTCGGAAATAGTGTAAGCATCAATTAATCCGCCAAATTGGGCGATAGAGGTGGGCTTGTCCTTTTTAAGTAAAGGTGTACCCGTAAAGCCCAAAACACACGCATTGGGTAGCATTTGTATCATTTTTTGGTTGCCGATTCCCCCTTGGGTACGGTGTGCCTCATCCACCAAAATAAAAATATCTGGGTCGTTATCCACATATAAGGGCTTTTTCATTTCGGCAAATTTATGGATAAGCGTGGTAATCACGTGAGGGCTTTTTTCTTTAATTAGCCGCTTTAAGTGGTCGGCGGAAGAGGCCTGCACGACATCCTTTTTGATGTTACAAGCGGCAAAGGTATCGCGGATTTGCTCGTCTAATTGCGTGCGGTCCGTTACTACGATAATGCGCGGGTGCTGGATAATTTCAATTAAGTTTTTAACCAGCATTACCATTGTTAAACTCTTGCCGGAGCCCTGCGTGTGCCAAATCAGGCCACCCTTACGTTTGCCGTCTTGTATGGTCTGCACGCGGGATAAAGTATTTTTTATGGCGTAATATTGCTGGTAGCGGGCGATTTTTTTAATGTTGTTGTCATATACAATAAAATTTTTGACAATATCCAACAGGTGGGCTGGTTCCAGCAACGCATAAAGGCCAGTGTTTTGGGCGTTTAACGGGATTTCCGTTTGCTTAAAATGGCTCCGCAACAAATCTTGGCCAATAGTAGCCAACGTACCCGTATCTACCGCGTGGTTTTGGCTGGCAAAGGCGTTATTGCGGACTTCTTGCACCTGCACTTCCGTGCCACGCAATTTCCACTCGGAATAAAACGACGCCGGGGTAAGCATTGTGCCATATTTAAAATCCTCCCGGTTGGTGGCAATGAGTATTTGCGGGTAGAGGAAGAACTTGGGCACTTGGCTGCCTTGCTGGTTGCGCAACATTTGCACAACGGCTTCTTTTACGGAAACGGACGGTTTTTTGTTTTCTATTACCGCCAGCGGAATCCCGTTTACAAACACTACGATGTCCGGACGGCGGTTGCTGCCTTCGGTAATTTCAAACTCGGCCGCCACGTGGAAAGCGTTATTTTGCGGGTGTTCAAAATCAATAAATTTAAGTTGCGGGGATTGGGTCTTGCCGTTGATGAACTCCTGCACACCGCACCCGGCCACCAAAGTAGTGTAAATATATTCCGAGGCTTTAATTACGCCGTCATCCAAGCGGGGCTTTTCCAAATCCGCCAGCGCCTTATAAATGCTCTGGTCGGAAATGGTGGTATTATTCAAGCGGCGCAAAGCCTTAAAGGCAATATCCGTAAGGATGTACTGGTTCAAATTATGCTGGCGCAAGGCCCGCACGTCGTTGCGGGAGAGATAAGTATAGCCCATATTCACCAGTTGAATAAGAGCAGGTATTTGGCTGGAATTAGCCTCGTCCAAGTCTGGCAAGTGATAAAAGTTCATAGTTATTTTTCCCCCCCTTATTTTAATCGTACCTTGCCGGTTAAAAGCACCTGCATAAGGCCTTTTTTCTGCGCTTCCAACTTGGCTAGTTTTTGTTTGAGTAAATCAATTTCTTTATCCGCCGATGACAAAACCTCTGCTATGGCTTGTTGTTCACAGGTATCACTTGGATAGAATAGTACATAATGATAAATATCTTTTGTGGACAAGTTCGCCTGCGCTCCACCCTGCGCACAAGCAAACATAACATTTAAGAAATTGGGTAATTGCAAAATATAATATAAGAATTCTTTATCTAACAAGTTTGCTTCAATTTTTCCAACTCGTTGGTTTAATAAACAGTTTTTACTATTTACCTGACAAATACGTCCGACATTTCCAGTCATAGAAATAAGAATATCACCAATATCTAATTGTTGATATTTTAAAATATCAGGCGGTAGAATTTGTATAGTGCTAAACTTAGCCAAGTCTAAATATCCTTGTTTTACGTTAGCAATGGTTATAATCTTGTATTGGCCTTGGGCGGAATATGTTTCACTTTTGAAAGGATATCCCTGATAAAGTTTTATGAGTTTGCCTAATGGTTTCTTTTCCCATTTTTGTGTAAAACCTTTAAGGCGACGGGTGCCGGACAAAAGTTGCTGCATAAGATATTTCTTTTGCAGTTCTTTTTGTTCAATCAATTTTTTTACCAAATCTATACCTTTATACCAGCACTCCAACACCTCTACAATTTTTTCTTGTTCGTTGCGAGTAGGAGGCATTAGAAACGATAAATTGACAATATCTTTTTTAGAGATTTCTAAAAAAGTACTACCACAAGCCTTACGAATAAGGTCTTTTTTATTATTTTCAATTAAATAGTAAAGAAAAAGAACATCATTTTCTGAATTAGGAATTAAATTTTTAAACCCCTGATTGGTACACATAGGGACAACATTAATACAACTGTTACCAACAGTTGCACGTGTACAAATGATTAAAGAATTTGACGGCAATAACACTGCTGAACTGTCTTTTAGCCCTTTTTCTGTCAAATAACGTTCTGTTTTTTGAACAAACTTTTTAGATAGCCCCGTTACTTCTGATGGGGTTATCCAAGGAATAGTGCCTTGCCAATAATCTGTTTTATTAGTATCAGGTGTACCACCAGATTGAATTGTACCACAATTTCCGAGTTTTTTCCTTTTCCAACTTAATAATTTATTTTTTAAACTTTTCATTTTTATAATTCTCAACTACATTATAAATTTTATAAGAAAATTTTCGCATAGAAAAGGAAAACAAAATCGTTAATAATAAAAATGCCAGACCTATGCCCCAGTATTGGCGGCAGAAAGATATGATAGTCAATATTAGCCACAAGGCGGTGTGCCCTCGTGAGAATGCATATTCTCTGGATAATGTATATAAAAATGGATTTGTTTTTCTTGCTTCATTAAAACAAGCATAACTTGTCTCTGTTTTAGGAATCAAGTTAAATTTCTCAAATAAAAATTCTATCACAATGGATGAAAATCTATTTACCACAATTCCTACAGTATATATATTACAAGCGATACATAAAGACAATAAGAAAGAATCATTTATTAATTCTTTTATATTATTCATAGAATAAGAACATATTAGGGGGTAAAAAAGGTATATTACCCCCGAAACCAAAACAACCCCTAGTAAAAAAATATTTATTAAATTATAAAACGGAATTTTAGTATCCATATGGCAAAGCACTCCTTTGAATATTTAAAGTCCCATTTTCATCTACTGTTAATAAAATATTACCATCTGTACGAGTTGTTAAAACATATCGTTCTTCCCCGTCTACCCATAATCCGCGTCCTCGATAATGCTCCGTTGTTTTTTCTTGGCTTTCATGTTCTTTGGGTTTATCTGAGACTATCGTTAAGCGCGGGTTGGCTTGTTGAAAAAAATCCAAACAAAAATCCGTATCCCTTCCGTGGTGGGGTGCCAGCAAAATATCACAATCTTTGATCGCAGTACGCAGAGTTGGCCCTTCTTCTATCCATTGCTTTAAAATTTCTTTATTATTGTCTCCTGTTAATATGATTTTTTTATTTCCATAATTTATTATGATAATTGGAGAATAAGAATTTAAATCCTCATGTTTGTGATATGCTATGGGTGTTGGCATAATACTTATACTTACGCCTCCATTATTAGCAGCGTTTGTTGGATCCGTAAAACTGTCAACTGGATGACTATATTCTGTATGCATCTCATTGGCACTATCAAATACTATTTTATCGGAGGGAGTTAGAGCATTCTCTATTGGAAAAGCATCTTTTTCTCGCCAAAGAAACCGCGGTTTTATTGGCGAGGATAACAGTTTTGGAAGGTCTAAAATATGATCTTTGTGAGGATGGGTAATACACAAACACTCAATCTGTTGTCCATATAATTGTAACTGATAATAATTGTTAATAAATTGTGCCACGCTATTATATTCATCAGTTCCTACATCAACAAGCCAATGTTGCTTATTAGGGGTAATAATATGAGTGCAAGAGCCATGTCCCACATTAAAAAAAGTAATTTGTAATTTTTTCATTTCCTTTTCTCATTAGGGTATTAAACCCGTTTATTAATTTACCTAAGGTGCCGTATAAGTATGAAATCTATTTCAAAATTTCCTTCAAATACTTTTGCATTTGGGCTTCCACCGTTTTTAGTTCGCCGTCTATGTGGGCAATTTCCTTTTGCACAGCAGCAATATCCACGGGCGGTTCTTCTTCAAAGGTATCCACATAGCGCGGGATATTCAGGTTAAAGTCGTTCTCTTCTATCTCTTTTAACGTTGCCAAGTGGGAATATTTTTCTATCTCTTGGCGGTTTACATAGGTGTTAAAAATTTTGCTGATGTTTTCATCCGTCAGTTCGTTCTGCGCCTTGGCAGGCTTAAACTCCCGGCTCGCATCAATAAACAACACATCCCGACGGGCCTCGTTAGCCCCCCCTTGCTCGCGGCTACGGTCAAAAATCAAAATGGCTACGGGAATACTGGTAGTAGTAAACAAATTGCCTGGCAGGCCGATTACGGCGTCTAACAGGTTTTCTTTAATAAGTGCCGTACGGATAATGCCCTCTTTCCCGCCGCGGAACAAAACCCCGTGGGGTACAATCACCGCCACGCGGCCGGATTTGGGTTTAGCAGTTTCCACCATATGACTGATAAAGGCATAATCACCTTTGCTGGCGGGCGGCATCCCGCGGAAGAAGCGGTTATATTTATCGTTTTCCAGGTGTTTTTCCCCCCATTTATCCAAGCTGAAAGGCGGATTGGCTACCACTACATCAAATTTCATTAATTGGTCGTTTTCCAAGAGTAGCGGGTTATTTAGCGTATCGCCCCACTCCAAGCGTGCAGAGTCCTTGCCGTGCAAAAACATATTGATACGGGCCAAGTTATAGGTAGAACCCGTTTTTTCCTGCCCGTAGAGGGCGTAATCCTTGGAGCCTTGTACTTCCACCTCTTCCCCTGCCAACAGCAAGAGTGAGCCGGAACCCATTGCCGGGTCGCAAATACGGTCGCCGGGCTTGGGCTGTGCCAGTTTGGCCAGTAATTTAGCCACTTGGCGCACGGTGAAAAATTCCCCCGCTTTTTTCCCTGCATCACTGCCAAAGCGTTCAATCAAATACATATAAGAATTGCCCAAAATATCATCCTGCACGTCGGTTAAATCCAAGGTGTAAAAATCTTGGATTAGCAGGCGGAGCATTTTATTCTTTTGGGTCAAATCGCCCAGCGATTGGGAATTGAAATCCGCCAAGAAGAGGTTATCCAAGCGGCCTTGGTTGGCGGTTTCAATGGAGTGCAAGGCTTGGTTAATAATCTCGCCAATGTTATCTTTATTTTGTTGCTCGTAAATATCGTAAAAACTGGCTCCATCCGGGATACAAAAGCGGGAGTTCTTCATTTTAAGGGCAATGCGCTCTTTGTCGTTGCCGTAGCGGGCAATCAGTTTTTCGCGCTCTTTTTTATGCAAATCGCTGATGTATTTATAGAACAAGAAGGCTAAAATGTAATCTTTAAAAACACTGCTGTCCACTGTGCCGCGAGACGAATTAGCCGCCGCCCAAAGTTTATCGTTTATTTCTTTCTGCGTGTATTTCATTAAAAACTCCTATAAATGGGTAGATAAGGCATCCAATAATCTTAACTGTAAATTAAATTTTTTTGTCTGCAAGTTGTGCTGCGTTATACAACAAGTGTACAAATTTGCTAACTGTTTTTGTTGCCCAATCGGCGGCAAGGGAATAGCAAGGGTGGCTAAATCCTCTTTTTTAAGGGATTTAAGCGTGGAAAAAGCGTTTGTTCGCTCTTGCAAGGCTCGCTGCCCGGCTGATGAGTTTAGCCAAAAGGTCAAAAACGGGGCATATAATGGGCCGGATTTTACACGGATTATCCATATAGCCGAGGACGCTAAACAGGGCTTGGTGGGCAAACTCGCGCAAGTGGCGGTCCTAAAATGAACGCGGTTTGTCAGCAAAATATCTTGTTCCCGCAAAAGCGTAATGTTTTTAGATAATTTTATGTTAAGGCGTGGTAAGGCAGTGAAGTCTTGCGTCCAAACATTTTGCGGTTGAACCCAATAAATATTCCCTGCGGAGCCCACTTTTGAAACATCCCGCAAGGAATAGCCGCTATAAATATCAGCCAGTTTAGAAAGGTAAATTTTATTTTTGTGCTCCATTATTTAATAATGTAGTAATAAAACTGTAAATTGTCAAGACCTAGGATTTGTATAGGTCTTTTGTGTAGAGGGATAACTGTGGCAAATTGTTGTTTAAAGAGGGAAAAACTGAGAAAAGAGAGGCTTAACAATGTCTTATTGGCAAAAACCTCCCGGACCGTTTGGCCCGGGAGGTTTTTATAAGTTAGCAATTAATTTACCGTACTGCCAAGGGAACATAAGACCCTTGCAACAGCGGGCTGTATTGCAAATTAGCGGGTTTATTGTAATTGAGGAACAAGACTTGGCTTTCCGTATCCACCACAATAGACAAGGTGCGGTTGCGTTCGTCCTTGGGATTTTTTAAGGTAAGCAAAATGGCTTTTTTGTATTGGGCCGCCTGATACGGATAGGCCTTGCCTTTAAAAAATTCAATAAAATACGCCACCACATCTTTGGGCATATAGCAAAAATCGCGCACGTCAATCGCGGTTAATTTATAGTGATGAAAGATTTTATTTTCTCTGGCCGCGCGGGTAAGCATTGTATAAGAGGTGCGGCAAGACTGCGTAAAGACAGATGGGCGCGTAGCGGCCAATTTGGAAAAGAAATCCGACAAGCGGTTTTCCTCGTAAGAAGTAGCGCGGGCCTTGACTACGGCTTTGGAAACAGAAGCCCCCAAAGGACCGTTGGCTCTATTCATATCTTGGTGGGCCTTTAAAATGGCCGTTTGCCAAGAGGTATAATAGGGGCGTTTTTTAGCCGCGGGTTTGACCGGGGTTTTTACGCTCGCATAAATTTTTTTGACCGCTTCACCCACTCTAACGCCAAAAACACCGCCTACAAAACGGTTATCTTTTTTGGTTTGGGCATTGGCCGCTCCGGCCATACAAAGCGATAAAAGCAACAGGCATACAGCAGATACTTTCTTATAATTCATTTTCTTCTCCTTAAATTTCATTGTACTAATTGCGGTAAATTCCGGCAAGGTGTTTTAATGCGCGGGGTGCAAAACAAGTTCTTCCAGTTCGGTCTGGTCCTCTTCCGCTAATGGTGTGGGCTCGTTTAGCCCGAAGTTTTTTAGCGTATTTAGCGGGTAAGTTAGATATTGGTTCAAAAAGCGGCGGCAGACGCTATTGCACTTGGACAGGGAAAGCAAATCCGCCGGCTCCGAAAACACGAGCGAGGAAAGTTCGTCCTCGTGCATACGATGCCAAAATTCAGCCGGAATTTTAAGTACAGGTTTTTCCAATCCAAAGCCCGCCAAGGTCATTAACCGCAAGGTAAAGGCCGCCGCAAAGGCGGAATTGACTTCGCCATATTCCAATTCGGTCAAGGCGGAAAGCAGTAGTTCGTATTTATCTTCGCTCGGCTGGTGCAGCGGGGTTAAACGCTGTATCAGTTCGCAAAAGTGCATCGCAAGCGTGGTACGCTTTAAATCTTGGCGGATGTGCGGAAAAATAGAGTTGATTTTGCCGCCCGTAACCGTGCCAATCGTTCCGCCGCGGCGCACATAAAAGCGGTAATCGGCACAGGCAAAGGGCTCGCTGATGGCCTTTAATTTGCCCGTTGCACGCAAAACCCCGGGCAGACGCGCGTTTAAGCGCCCGTGTTCGCGGGTGTAGAGCGATACAATGCGGTCCGCTTCCCTAAATTCCTGGCGGAAGAGAATAATGCCCGAGTCGGTAAATATCATTATGTACAGCATAGCATTTTTTTAGGGGTTGCATACAGCCTTAGGATATGGGATAATATAAAAGGTTCAGCCGGAAAATTTTATAAACGGTTGGCAAAATTTTGCAATAAAAGATATAATATCTGTAAGTTTCATACAGAAACGATTTTAAATTAATAACAGGAGATACGTTTTTTCCAGTTCGGTTTCCGGGCCAGAATTAACGTATAAGATAAAAATGTTACCGACATACAGACCTAATAAAAGAAGACGTGCCAAACACATCGGATTCCGCGCCAGAATGGCTACCGCCGGTGGTAGAAAAGTATTGAGCGCCCGCAGAGCCAAAGGCCGCCACGAATTAATCAGAGCCGCCTAAGCGCTATGACGCCTTACGGTCTGCCGCGAAGTAGCCGCCTGCACCTTAAAAGAGATTTTAAGGCTGTTATCCAAGGCGGCGCAAAATTGCAGTACCCTGGATTGGTACTGTGGTGGCGGTCCGGTCCGGAGAATACCCGGCCGGCCCGTTTTGCGGTAGTGGTATCCCGTAAATTGGGGCCTGCGGTTGTGCGCAACCGTACCAAAAGACTGTTAAGAGAAGCGTTCAGACTGAGTAGAAAAGACATCAAGCCGGGGACGGATATTGTCGTCAGCCCCCGCAACAGCGAAAAATTACCAACTGTACAAGCAGCGCAAGGCGCGCTCACGTTACTATGCGGCAAGGCCGCTTTACTTTTGTCCTCTTCAGATAATTTGCCGTAATCCTATTGAGGGACATATGAATCAGTTTTCGCTCGTGTGTAAAAAATTTTTACTTTTACTGCTCAATTTGTTTATGTTGCTGGTGCGGCCCTTTTTGGGTCCGCGCGGGGTGTGCCGTTTCACACCCACTTGCAGCCAATACGCAAAGCAGGCGATTGTGAAATATGGCGCGTTTAAAGGCGGCTATTTGGCGCTCAAACGGGTGCTGAAATGCCATCCCTTGCATCCGGGCGGATACGACCCGGTACCTTAATAAACGCGGTTTTCTACCCTTCACGCTTCCTCTTATCCGGCCGTCCGGCGCGCCGGGCGGTTTTGCCACAAGAGGAGTTTTATGAATAACAGACAGTTCTTAATTACCGTAATGCTGTTTTTACTGGTAATTACCGGCTACAACCAGTTTGTCGCCCTCCCCAAAGCCCGCGCGGCCAAGGAAGCCGCCGAGGCACAACTGAAAAAATCCGTACAGGAAGCCCAGCAAGCAAACGGTGCCCAAACCGTGCTGGCGGCTCCTATCTCTGTATCCAAAGAAAAAAAATCCGCTCCCAAGCCCGAGGAATTAATCACGCTTAATTTGCCGCAGGCGGACGTTACGTTTTCGTCCAAAGGGGCGGGCATTAAAACCTATTTGTTTAAAGACGTTATCGGCGATGTGGACCTGACTCCTTATAAAGGGGAAGGGTATTTCTCCACTATGCCGCAGGTGGACTTTGCCGAATTTGCCCGCACGCAGGATTCCATTACCTTCGTGGGCGACATCGTCCCCGGGTTTAGCGTCTATAAAACATTCCGTTTTAACGAAAACGGAATTAATAACGTTAGTGTTACGTTTGAAAACAAAACCTCGCAAAATTTGGCCGTCGCCCCGTGGAGTTGGAATTTTGGTCCCGGTTTGGCTACGGTAAAAAGCGAAATGAACGATAACGAACGCGAATCCAAAGCCGTTTATTTGGTGCAGGAAGAAGGCAAGAAAAAACCGACCTTGGAAACCTTCGCTAAAGGAGACAAACAGCCCACCTTGGCTTGGACGTGGGCCGGTATTCAAAACCGCTATTTCCTTTCCGTTCTGATTCCGCAGAACTGGAAAGGGGGCGATTTTACCGCCTCTTCCGAGAAAATCGGTACCCAAAAACGGATGTGGGGCTTAGCCGGTGAAGGCGATTTAAAGGGCCCGCAATTTTCCATTGCCGTAGCGGGAACCACGGTAGAAGCCAAATCCAAAGTAGAATATAATTCCGATTTCTATTTTGGCCCCAAGGATTACAAGGCGTTTTTAACCTTGCCCTACCATTTGGACCGCTCCATTGCGTTTGGTTTCTTTGGCGCCTTGGGCAAAATCGCGCGCAACGTATTGGAAACCTTCTACGGGTGGACGGGCAACTACGGCGTGGCTATTATTATGCTTACCGTATTGTTGCAGGCCATTTTGTTCAAGTTTACGATTATGCAGTTAAAATCGGCCGCCCAAATGAAAAAAGTCCAGCCCGAAATGAAACGCATCCAGGAAAAATACAAGGGCAACCCCGAAGCCTTGAACCGCGAAACCTTGAACTTGTACAAAAAGTACAATGTCAATCCGCTCGCCGGCTGCTTGCCGCTTCTTATCCAGTTGCCAATCTTCCTGGCGCTGTTTAACGCGCTTCGCACCTCGTGGTCTTTGCACGGGGCGAAATTCGTGTTTTGGATTACGGACTTGTCGTCCAAAGACCCGTACTACCTGTTGCCTATTTTGATGGGGGCCGTGATGTTCTTCCAGCAAAAGGGCAATATCCCCGCTGGGACGGATCCGTCCCAGGCGGCTATGTTTAAGTATATGCCGCTTATTTTTACCTTGTTGTTTATGAATTTCCCGTCCGGATTGGTGCTTTACTGGCTGACCAACAGCCTGCTCACTTACGGGATTCAAACGCTTATTAACCGCAAAATTGCGAAAGCAAATTAAGGAGTCATTTTTATGCCGAATAAAATTAAAGTACAAGCAAAAGACGTATCCGAGGCTATCGCCAAGGGTTTAAAAGAATTAGGATTAAGACGCGACCAAGTGGAAGTAACCGTACTGGAAACGCCTAAAAAAGGTTTCTTGGGTATCGGTTCCCGCCCGGCGGTAGTGGAATTGCGCCAGAAACGCTGGTCCACCGCCAATTTGGATGCGCAAATTTATATGGACGTACCGAAAAAACGCCCCTCTAAATCCCGCAACGGACGAAACAACCGCAAAGAAGCCCACGGCAACCGCCGCAATAACCGCAGAAGCGAACGCGTGTTAGACGTGCGCGAACCGCGCGAAAAGGCTCCTAAGGCCAACGAACCCCAAATGCTTCCCTGCGAGGCTATCCGCAACGCCGTCATCCCGGAAAATTTGAAAGCCCCAATGGCCGAAGCCAAGGAATACTTGGAGAAAGTGCTTACCCATATGGGTATTAAGGTGGAAAATTTGAACGTTTGGTGGGACGACAAACAACAGCGCATTTTGCTGACGTTTGACTGCGACCACCCGGCTATTGTAATTGGCAAAGAGGGCAAAACCTTGGAAGCCATCCAATACCTGTGCACCTTGGCATTGAGCCGCCACTTTGACAAGCCGATTTCCGTCATTACCGATACGCAAAACTATTGGAGAAAGGCCGAAGACAAAATCAACGCCGAAATTGAAAAAGGTATTGATATGATTAAACGCGGCAACAGCGTTTTCCGCTTCCGCCCGATGAGCGCGCAACTGCGCCGCTACATCCACCGCGCAGTAGAAGAAAATGAATTTGTAACCACCGCCAGCGAGGGCGAAGGCAAATGGCGCAAAGTAACCCTGCGCCCGACCGAGAAAGCGTTGGAAGCCGCCCGTGCCAACACCGCGCCGGCGGACTTTGTGCCCGGTGTAATCGGTGAGGACATCCCCGAAGAGGCCAAAACTGAAACGGTGCAGGAAGAAGTCGTTGTAACCGTGGAAAACGGCGCCGAAAAGGAAACCTGCGCGGTAGAAGTAGTGGAAGAATGCCCCTGCTGCCACCACGAGGAAGAAGCGCACGAAGCCTGCTCCTGCTGTGAAGGCGAACACGATTCTTGCGCGTGCGAATCTTCCGCCAAGGCCGAAGAACTCTCCCAAGCGCCAGCCCCGGCGGCTGAAAATAAGCCCGAAGCGGCTCCGACTGTTCAAGCGGAAAAACCTGCCACCGAAGAGAAAAAAGACTCTTGCGGCGGATGCTGTGGTTCCTGCAATTGTGGCCCGCTATTTGAAACCCCGGCCGACAACCCCGCCGAAACCAAATAACTCAAACATTTGGTAACATAAAAAAACTCCCGGGCTAAACGGTCCGGGAGTTTTTTATGTGTAATAACGGAACTTTGTGATACTTTCTACCCAAGAGCAAGGAAAAGAAATTTCCGCTACCCCAGCAATTCTTCCATATCCGGGTAAATATCCGCTAAGGATTTGTAAATCTTAAAGGCGTTCTCGCGCACAAATGTATTGGGCTGTTTGATTTGCGGCACCACGCAGGTACGCATCCCCGCCGAAATAGCCGCCGTCGCCCCGGCCACGGAATCCTCAAACACTAAACATTGCGATACATCCGCGTGCAACTTGTGGGCTGTTTTTAAATAGACTTCCGGGTCCGGCTTGGGCTTGGTTACGTCGTCGGTAGTGGTAATGGCGGAAAAGTATTTAATAATACCCTTTTTGGTTAAAAAGTGGCGCGCCCATTTGCTAATATTGGAGGAGGCCAGCCCTACTTTTAGTCCCCGGTTGTAAAAATATTCCACCGCTTCCTTGGCGCCGGGGCGGAAGTTAATTTCCCCGTCCGCCGCCAAATATTCCTCTACAATTTCCATTGTGCGGGAATTAATCCGCGCAATATCCGCCTGCGGACCGAAATGCTGGCGCATAAAGCGGGAGGCTTCCTCCCGGCTGATGCCTACGCAAGATTCAAACAGTTCAAACGGAAAGGTCTTTCCGTCCTCTTGGGCGGCCTTTTTATAGCATTCAAAATAGATAAGTTCGGTATCAAACAACAACCCGTCCATATCAAAAATAACGGTGGTAATCATATTTTTATTATACCAGTTTTTGCCTTTCCCCCCGCACGGCTATATTTTATATAATGTACTTACATATGAAATACGGTATGAATTTTCAGGATATGATATCCGCTTTGAACCATTACTGGACTAAACAAGGCTGCGTTCTTGTTCAGCCCTACGACGTGGAAAAGGGCGCCGGAACGTACAACCCGGAAACCTTTTTCGGCTCGCTAACCAAAAAGCCCGTCAAACGCGCCTATGTGGAACCCTGCCGCCGCCCCGCCGACGGCCGCTATGGCGAAAACCCCAACCGCTTGGGCAAATATTACCAATATCAGGTAATTATGAAGCCCGCCCCGGCCAATGTGCAGGAAATGTATTTAAACTCCTTAAAAGCCATCGGCTTGGACCCTAAACAGCATGACGTGCGCTGGATTGAGGATGACTGGCAATCCCCCACCTTGGGCGCTTCCGGCGTCGGCTGGGAAATTTGGCTGGACGGTATGGAAATTACGCAGTTTACCTACTTTCAAAATATGGCAGGCTATGCGTTAAACCCCATTACGGTAGAAATTACCTACGGGCTTGAACGTATTGCGATGTATTGCCAAAAGGTGGATAACGTATTTGATATCCGCTGGAACGACGAAATCACCTACCGCGACGTACACCACGAGGGCGAACGCCAATTCTCCCATTATTATTTTGAAGAATCCAATGTGGAACACCTGCGCCGCTATATCCAAGAGTGCGAGGAAGAGTGCTTTGCCTTGTGCAAAAAAGGGCTCTATCTGCCGGCGTATGACGACGCGATGAAACTTTCGCATTACTTTAATATGTTGGAAGCGCGTGGGGCGATTTCTGTGTCCGACCGCACCAACAACATTACCAAAATCCGCAATTTAGCCAAGGCCTGCGCCAAAGCCTATGTGGAAAGTGTAGAAAAACAAGACGAGGAGGCCGCTAAATGAACGCGCTTTTGGAAATCGGCGTAGAGCATTTGCCCGCCCGCTTTATGGCCCCGGCTTTAAAGCAATTAAAAACCTTAACCGCCCAGGTTTTGGACGAAAAAAGACTGACCTATAAATCCGTTGACTCCTTCGGCACCTACCGCCGTTTGGTGGTAGTCATTGAAGATTTGGCCGAAAAATCGTTAGACGTGCAAAAGGAAGTAAAGGGGCCGCCCGCCAAACTGTTAAAGGACGCAAACGGCAACTTTACCCCCCAAAGCGCGGGCTTTGCGCAGAAAAACGGCCTGCTGCCTGAAAAATTAACCGTAAAAGAAACCGAAAAAGGACCGTTTATTTACGCCATCGTTAAAATCAAAGGCGAAAAGACGGTCAAACTGCTGCCCGAAATTTTCACCCGCATTGTAACCGGGCTTGAATTTGCCAAAAATATGATTTGGGAAGAATCCGGCCTGCGCTACGGCCGTCCGATTCGCTCCCTTATCGGTCTGTACGGGCATAAGGTAATCAAATTTACCGTGGCAGGCGTTACGTCGGACCGCAACACCTATCCGCTGTCCTCTTTCGGCCGCAAACCGATTAAGGTGGAGCAGGCGGATAAAGCCTACTATGCCGACCTCCTGCGCGCCCAGCCGCAACCTGTGTTGGTATTGCCGGAAGAGCGCAAGGAAGCCCTTATCAAAACCGTTACCAACGAAGCCGCCGTGCGCGGTTATCACGCGGATTTGGACCCGGAACTCATTGAAGAAACCGTCTGGTGCACCGAACACCCGGTGGCCGTGGGCGGCGACTTTGAACTTAAATTTTTAACCTTGCCCAAAGAACTTATTACCACCGTTCTTAAAAAGCAGATTAAAATGTTCCCCGTAACCAACGACAAGGGCGAATTACAGCCGTATTTTATCGCCGTGCGCGACGGTATTTCCGTAAACCAAAACGAAGTACGCGATGGGTTTAAAAAAGTAATGTCCGCGCGCTTGTCCGACGCCGTTTTCTTCTTTGAAAACGACAAAAAGGCCGGATTAAACGCCTTTAAAGCCAAACTCAAAAACGTCCTGTTCTTGGAAGGCTTGGGCTCTATGTATGAAAAGTCTGCAAGAACCCAGCAACTGGCGGATTGGCTGTGCGACAAATTAGGCCAAACCCAGTTAAAAAACACCGTGGATTATGCGGCTTCCCACGCGTATGCGGATTTAGCCAGCCACGTGGTGTATGAATTTCCGGAATTGCAGGGCTATATGGGCGGGCAATATGCCGCCTTGGAAGGCCGCAAGGACGCTGCCAAAGCGATGGAAGAGTTTTACTTCCCGCTTACGTCCTCTTCTGCCTTACCGTCCACAGAAGAAGGCAACATTGTTTCCCTCGCCGGGAAAATGGACACCTTGGTCGGCAACTTTTTAATCGGCCAAATCCCCACGGGCAGCGAAGACCCCTTCGCCTTGCGCCGCCAAGCCTTTGGCGCGGTGCGTATGCTGTTGGAAAAGGATATGCAAATTTCGCTCAAAGAATTGGTGGAAAAATCCGCTTCCTTATACCCCGCCGGAACCCCGGACAAGGGCTTAAAGGAATTGCCGAATTTCTTGTTCCAGCGTTTGGCCTTAGTGCTTGAACAGCGCGGGCATAATGCCGCCACGTTAAACGCTGTTTCCCACTGGTACGAACTCCCCCTCACGCAGGTGGAAGCCCTCGTCAGTGCGTTGGAAACCGTTAAAACGGGCGCGGAATTTGCCTCCGTGCTGGAATCGGCCAAGCGTGTGTGCAACATCCTTAAAAAAGCCGGAAACGTAACCGAAGCAGTGGACGAAAAGTTGTTTGAACTCCCCGCCGAAAAAGCGTTATACGACAAAATCCACGAGGTGGATTCTACCTTGGGCTGTGCGGTAAATACCGCCAAAACCAAGGACGAATATTTAAATGTGCTGAAAACCTACGGTGCGTTTAAAGAGCCTTTGGAAAATTTCTTTAAGGATGTAATGGTAAACGCCGAAAACCCCGCCGTGCGGCAAAACCGCTTGGCGCTCTTGGCGCGTGTGCGCCGCTACCTCACGCAGACGGTAGCCGACATTACGAGCCTGTAAATTAGTTTTCTAAAAAGTCCGCGCCGGAGCAAAATCTGGTGCGGATTTTTTTTGTCTTTTTGCGTGGATTTCCGACGGGAAAAATAAGAAAAAAATCACCCCTTGACAAAACGCCCAATCCGCTTATACTATCCATACGGGAAGCAATTCCCACCAAGCCGGGAGCCGCAAAAAGCGGATGATGCGCCGGTGTAGTAAAGGTATAGAAGCAATGGTGCCGTAGGCCGGAAGGAGTTGGGCCTGTGCGCTTGGAAAGGCTAGGACGGTTGGGTTACATAACTGTCCGGGTGTCTGGTAGGCACAGAGCAGGACGTATCCGGCGACCAGTTGGGCAGTCCGTTAAGGGCGGTTTGATTGGGGTGTTATGGGACGGGGCTGTTGCGGTGGATGAAGTGGCGCAGTAGTAGAGTAGTGTTTCCGTAGGTTGATGTACTTGCTTCGGCCCGCGGGAAAAGCGGAGCGGCGTAAGGCCCGGCAGTTGGCGTGTAAAACGCGGAAAGCAGTGTAGTAAAGGAGTTGAAATGAACAGCAGTAATTAAACCCCTCGGTTTTAGGTAAACCGGGGGGCTCTTTTTTGTGGTTAAATTATTCTAACACGCTGGGTGGCGGAAGCGCGCTGCCCGCACTCCCGGACGGGGTAATATCCATTGTATTTTGGGGTTCCGCGGGCGTTTTGTTGGCCGGGTCCTCGGTTTCCTCGTCCTGCAAGGGCGTTAAAATCATTTCTTCGTAACTTTCATCCGGCAAAGGTGTTAAATTTTCCTCAGCAGGCGGAAGCGTTTGCTCCCCGCTTTGGGGCGCAACTTTAACCGTCTTGGGCGCAGTTTTATGCACTTGGGGCTCCCCGTTATACGCGTTGGACGGGTTCCACCAAGCGGGCGGATTACCCGCGCAGGCGGCCATAAAGAAAGAAATAAAAAAAGAGAATACAATCTTCTTCATAATCTTATTATACTATTTTACGCTTTGCCCCGCCAAGGCGCGGCGGTATAACGCCCCGGCCCGGTAACTGCTGCGCACCAAGGGCCCACTGGCTACACCCTTAAACCCCAAGGAAAGTGCGTATTCTTCCCACGCCTTATATTCCTGCGGTTCGGGGTAGCGCGCCACCGGGTAATGCGTGGCGGAAGGGGCCAAATACTGCCCAATCGTCAGCAAATCAACTCCCACGGTGCGCAAATCCTTCATTAAGGTTTTTAATTGCTCCTCCGTTTCTCCAAGACCCACCATAAAGCCCGTTTTGGTAAAAATTTCAGGCGCCAGTTTTTTGGAATTTTCCAAGAGAGTAAGCGTCCTTTTATAATCAGCACCGATACGCACCGCGCTATACAATTCTTGCACGGTTTCCACATTGTGTGCCAGTACCGCCGGGCGCGCGTCCAAAACGGTTTTAAGCGCCTGTTTATCCCCCTTTAAATCGGAAATTAAGGGTTCCACCAGCACCTCGGGCGTCAGTTGGTGGATAGCGTTAATCACGCGCGCAAAATGCGCGGCTCCGCCGTCTGGTAAATCGTCGCGCGTGGGCATTGTCAGTACGGCATAACGGATGCCCCACTCCTTTACGGCTTCGGCCACCCGCCGGGGCTCGTTTTCGTCTGGTGGCAAGGGACGCGCCTTGGTTACCGCGCAAAAGCGGCAACCGCGCGTACATAAATCGCCCAGCACCATAAAGGTAGCGTCTCCACAGTTAAAGCACTCCCCCCTATTGGGGCAATGCGCCGCGTGGCACACGGTGTGCAAAATGTGTTTATCAATAGAAGCCTGCGCCGAGAGCGCGGCCGAAGTACGCAGGGCGGCTTTGTTGCGCCCGGCCAAATCTTTAAGCCATTGGGGTATCGGAATCGTCATAAAAATTATTATACAAAAACAGGCGCGTTTCCCGCCGAAAACGATATAATATAAGAAATAGTAACCTTGGGGTATTTTGTGAAATATTTTATCTTTCTGATTAGTTTTCTCTTTCTTTTTACGGCCGCGTGGGCGGACGAAGCCCCCAAAACCGAGGCCGAACGCTTAAAAGAGGCGGGCGAGTTGTACTTTGCCTACAAGCCCGATGACGCCTTTGACGAATACATACAACTTTCAAAAGATACCCAAAACCGCCAAGCCTTTTTAAATGCGGCTTTTATTGCTATGGAAAAGAACGAGCCCAAAAAAGCCGTGGACATTGCCCAAGCCGCCTACAAAATTTATCCCAAAGACCGCGAAGTAATAGAAATGGGCGCCGAAGCCTTTTTGGCGGACGGGCAATACGCCTCTGCCGAAAAACTGCTCGCCCAACTGCCCGAGGATAAGGACCGCTCCGGCTTCTTATACATCAATTTAGCCCGCGCGCAAATCGGCCTTGGGGATAAAAAACTGGCCAAGTATAACCTGCAACTGGCCGCCCGCGCCGGCACTCATCCGGCCCTTGCCAACTACCTGCTGGGCACTTTGTACGAACAAGATAAAGAATATAAAAAAGCCGCCGAAGTGTTTGAAAAGGCTTCTACCTATGACCACCAATTTATTGAAGCCAAAAAGCACTACGCCGCCGTGCTTGAAAAACTGGGCAATTACAACGAAGCCTACCGCCAGTACCGTATGATTTACTCGTCCGACAAAAGCAATAGCGAGGTCAACCAGGCACTAGAAAGGCTCCGCCCGCGCATTACCCGCACGGAAAAACAACTTACGGGCGGAAAGGAAATTTTAAAGCACACCTTTGTAAAACCCTTTGCTTTGCCGGACGGCGTAAAAACGCGCGAAATAAAAGTAGGTATCGGGATGCGCCAAAACGGCCGCCCGCCCGAACGCCACGCCTTGCATTTTATTCCGTCCCACGCCTTTACGGTTACCGATGCCAAAACAGGCAAACTGTTGGGCAAAGGCAACGCGCGGGAAAGTTGGGTGGCCCTTTTGCAAAACGGCAAAGCGCATTTATCTTCCCCCGCGGGCAAAAAAATATCGTTTTCCGGCTCTGTAATGATTACCCCCACCTCCAAAACACAGGGTGAAGGGGCCACCATTATCGTAAAAAACGTAATGAGCGGTGCTGGGATGACTTGGTCCAGCGTGGACGATAAAGAATACCGCGGCAAGTTGCAAATTACGCACAATACCAAAAACAATACGCTGGTGCCGATAAACATTGTAACCATAGAGGAATATTTACAGGGCGTTATTTCGTCCGAAATGCCGACTAAATTTCCGATGAACGCCTTGCGTGCGCAGGCCGTTTTGGCCCGCACTTACGCCTTAAAACACCTGGGAAAGCACAAGTCCTACGGGTATGATTTATGCGACACGCAAAACTGCCAAGTTTATGGTGGGGTAAGCGCGGAAAGCGAGCGCGGAAACGCCGCCGTGGAATCTACCGTAGGCGAAGTATTGGAATACAAAAACAAGCCGATTGAGAGTGTATTTTCGGCCAACTGCGGCGGCATTACACAAAGCGCCAAGGAAGCGGGGTGGAGCGAAACGCCCTATTTAAACCCGGTATCCGACTACAAAGATTTTAATTTTGATACGTTACAACCCTACCAGTTTAAAGAACTGTTGCAATACCCGCACGATGCGTACAGCCGCTACGACAAAAACGTCAGTTTGGCGGCCTACCGTTGGACGCGCGTGGTGGACGAAAAAGACCTGCGCCAAGTGATTAAACGCCAAAAGAAGGATATCGGCCGCATTACGGCTTTAATTCCCTTGCGGCGCGGACGCTCGGGCTACGTAAGCCGCTTGCTTGTAAAGGGCACCAAGGGCACTGTTACGCTAAATAAAGAAAATGTCATCCGTAATAATTTAAGTTTGGGGATGCTTAGGAGCAGTTACTTTATTGTGGAACCCAATTACGAAAACCGCGAACTGAAATTCTTTGTATTTTACGGCGGCGGTTGGGGGCACGGCGTGGGATTTTGCCAAACGGGCGCCGCCGGGCGCGCCGATGCGGGGCAGGATTACAAAACGATTTTAAACCACTATTTTCCGCTGGCGGATTTCATTTCCGCACACGCGGACACCCCGGATAAATAATCTAATATATATGAAAAACCCCCAGGAAAATTTCCCGGGGGCTGTTTTTCATCACTTCTAAAAACTTATTGGCCGGAAAGTTGGCGCTGTGCTTCGGCCTGCGCCTGCTGGATTTGCTTTTGCTTTTCGGCGTTGGAAAGATTGGAAGCGTTAATCTTATCAATCTTTTCAAACGTTGCGGCCAGCACATCGTGCGCGTGGGAGCGCAACGCCTGTTTTTGTTCAGCGGGCAACTGCGCTACTGACGGGTCGCGCATAATGGCGTCCACCTGCTTATTTACGCGGGCTTCCTTCATTTGCGGGGAATCTTGGCGCGCTTGGATGTCTTGGTTTACCTTCAAGCGCAGTTCCATTGCTTTTTTATCAAATTCCGCGGCGGAAATTTCCTGATTGTTCGCCAGTTCCATATAATCCTGCTGGTATTTTTGCAAAAGGGCGTCAATTTCCCTAGCCCCGGCTTCGCCGTAAATCTGTTGGGCGTTACCCACCAAACTGTTGCGCTGTTGCTGTAAATCTCCGCGGACGGCGTTTAATTGAGCATCTGTCATTTTGTGCTTGCGCGGAAGGACTTTTCCCCCCTCTTCGTCAGCCAGTTGCCTTTGAACTTCTTCCATTTGCATACCGTCTTCAATCTTGCGCAAACCGTCCAAGGGCATTTGGTGTTGGTGGATGACCTTTTCAATTTCACCGCGGCGCACGCGCTGGTTTTCCAGTTGCTGTTTATAATATTCCTCGGCGGGCAACCCTTGGCGCGCCAGTTGCATATCTTTGGCACGGGCCGCATCAATGGCTTGCGCGGCTTCGCCCGCAATTTGGGAACCGTATTGCTTGGCAAGGGCTTCCTTTAACTGGTTATCCTTGGTTAAACGTTCTTGTTCAAATTGCCTAAAACCGTTGTCTTGGCTCATTTTTTCCAACTTTTGTTGGTATTTATTAGCCACTTCGCGCACTTTGTTCGCAATTTGCTGTTGTGTTTGTCCGGGTGCGTTGACGGCGGAAGTCATTTCCTTTTGGAAGGAATCCATCATCCGGCCCGCTTGGGCTCCGGCCTGCTTGCCATAAGCCTGCGTCATACTCTGCACCACGCTGTCCTTTTGCGCTGCTACTTGGTCCAGCACCGGGGCAAAAGGCCCGGCGGAAACGCCACGCGAGGAATTGCGTTGGAGGTATTTTTCAATATTGGCGTCTTTTTTGCTCTTAGGCAAAAGGGCCTTAGCAATCGCTCTATCCAAGCCGGAGGAAAGCGTTTCCAACTGTTTGCTTAACTGTTTTTGCTTGTCCTTATTGGCTCCGGCCAAATAGGGTGCAAAGGCGTTGGCGCGTTCGCGGCGGATGGCTTCCTCCCGAGTGGGCTGGTAAACACCGGGCGCGGCGGAATTATTAGCCCCCCCGGAAACGGTATTGCCGGGCACGCCCGCACGGTATGAGCCGTAATTGGCGGGCATTGTCTGCCCCATATAAGAAGCCCCGGAACCGCTGTAAGAGGCCGAATAAGGCTTATTTACGGTAGGGGCGCGCAAAGTATAGTCCCCTTGGTTTAAACCCGTTTGTGGGGCATTTGAGGCGGGATAATACGCATTTCCTTGGCGGTGCGTTGTTTGTTGCGGAGCGTTTTGATACCGCCCGGCGACTTGCCCGGACGGGGCCACGCCCAAAAATTCTTCATTTTTCAGTTCCTCCAAGGTAGGCTGACGGGGAACCGCCGCTTGGCGCGTACCCGCTGTCCGGCGGGAAGCGGAACCCGCCCCCGTCGTCTTCATAAACGCCAAGCCTAACGCCAAGAGTACAATGATAATAAATCCCAGTTGGAGTAGTTTTTTATTTTTTTCCATAATTACCCGCCGATATGTGATACTCTTATTATAATGCAAAAACGGCAAAAAAAGAAGCCCCGCTTTGCGGCGGGGCTCTTTAAATTACTCTTTGGTAATGCTGATGCCCAATTCTTTGAGTTGGATATCATCCACCGTATTGGGCGAATCCGTCAGCGGGCAGACAGCCTGCGCCGTTTTCGGGAAAGCGATTACCTCACGGATGGACTCTTCCCCGGCGAGCAGCGCGGTAATGCGGTCCAACCCCAAGCCGATACCTCCGTGGGGAGGCGCACCCGCTTCCAACGCGTTTAACAGCATACCGAAGCGGCGGGCGGCTTCTTCCTTGGAGTGCTTCATCAAGGCCAAAATGCGTTCCTGCACCTCGCGGCGGCAGTTGCGCACGGAGCCGGAAGCCAATTCGTTGCCGTTTAATACCAGGTCAAACTGGTAGGAGCGGATAGAACCGGGGTCCTTTTCCAAATTGGGCAAGTCCTCTTCCACCGGGGCGGTAAAGGGGTTATGCGCCGCATCCCAGCGGTCTTCCTCGGGGATGTATTCCAAGAGCGGGAAGTTGGTAATCCACACAAAAGCCCAGTCGCTTAACTGCGGCAACTCTTTGACAAGTTCCTTGCGTAAAGCACCCATAAAGATTTGGCAGGTGTGGAGTTTTACGTCGCTGCCGATAAAGATAATATCGCCTTCTTGCGCGGCCACGGCGGCCTGCACGGCTTTTAATTCTTCTTCGGTAAAGAACTTGGCGGACGGGCCTTCAAACTTGCCGTCTTTTACTTTAATCCACACGAGGCCTTTGGCGCCGTTCTTTTTAACAAGTTCGGTCAGTTTATCCAAGTGCCCGCGGGAGTAGGCCGCGCCTTTTTCGCCACGGATAGCGCGGATGGCGCCGTTAGCGGCCAAGATATCTTTAAATACCTTAAAGCCTGTATTTTTGAAGATTTCATTTACGTTCTTCATTTCCAGCGTATAGCGCAAATCCGGCTTATCGGAGCCATATTTTTCCATAGCGTCGTGGTAGGAAAGTTTGGGGAACGGGGTCTTTAATTCTTTGCCCGCCGTTTTAAAGATTTCCTTCATCAGCCCTTCTACAATTTCGTGGATATCGTCAATCGTTACGAAGGACATTTCCATATCAATCTGCGTATGTTCGGGCTGGCGGTCGGCGCGGAGGTCTTCGTCGCGGAAGCAGCGGGCCAACTGGAAATAGCGGTCAATGCCGCTGGCCATTAATGTTTGTTTGAACATCTGGGGGCTCTGCGGCAAGGCGTAAAATTCACCGTGGTGTACGCGGGACGGAACCAAATAATCGCGCGCGCCTTCGGGCGTGGAACGCGTTAAAATAGGGGTTTCCACTTCCAAAAATCCGTTAGCGTCCAAGTAGCGGCGGGCGGACTGCGCAATGCGGTGTCGCAGGAGCAAATTGGCAAACATTTTGGGGTTGCGCAAGTCCAAATAGCGGTATTTCAAGCGGATTTCTTCGGCTACCGAGCGGGATTTGTCCACATCAAACGGAAGCGGGATAGAGGTGTTCAACACCTTAAAATCTTCCGCCAACACTTCAATTTCCCCGGTCTTCATATTTTTGTTTACAGCCCCTTCAATGCGGCGCTGTACGGTGCCGGTTACCTGCAAAACATATTCGTTGCGCACGGCGGAAGCCTCGCTGAAAAAGGGTTTAGAGGGTTCCACCACCACTTGGCAAACGCCGGTGCGGTCGCGCAAGTCAATAAACAGCACCCCCCCGTGGTTGCGGTAACTGTTCACCCAACCGCACAGGGTTTGTTTGGTGCCTAACAGGGACGCGGTTACATCCCCGCAGTAATTGGTTCTTTTCATATCCGTTTTTTTACCTCGTCAGTTAAAACGTCAAAAGCAATTTGGGTTTGTTCACCCGTTTGCAAATCTTTTAAAGTGGCTACTTTTTTAGCCAGTTCATCCCCGCCTAAAATAAGCGCGTAGGACGCCCCGCAGCGGTCGGCCTGCTTCATTTGGCCCTTTACGTTTTTTTCAAAAAGGCCGCCTTCGGTGCGCACGCCCGCTTCGCGCAAGGCCTGCATTAAGTTAAAAGCCGTTTCGTTGCAATCTTTTTCAAGCGACACCACGCAAATGCTCTTTTCCTTGGCTCTTTCCACCTCTCCGCGCGATAAAATCACGCGTTCGGCGCCCATTGCCCAGCCGATAGCAGGAGTCGCCGGGCCGCCCATATTTTTGATGAGCGTATCGTAGCGTCCGCCAGCGGCAATGGCATTTTGGGAAGCATCGCCCGCCTGAAATTCAAACACGGTGCGGGAATAGTAATCCAGCCCGCGCACGAGCATCGGGTCCACTTCAAAATCAATTTTGCCCTTTAACAAGCGTTGAACTTCGTCAAAGTGGGCTTGGCACTCGGGGCACAGGTGCATAGTCGGCACGCGGCCCGCAAAACGGGCGCCGTCAATTTTGCAGTCCAATACGCGCAAGGGGTTCTTTTCCAAACGCGTTTGGCAGTTTTCGCACAGCGTGTCTTTTTCCTTAGACAAGAAATCAATGAGTTCCTGGCGGTAGAGCGGGCGGCATTTGTCGCACCCTAAACTATTAATTTTTACTTTATAGTTTTTGGCGCCGAATTTAGCCACGATGTCCTTTAACATCAAAATCACTTCCGCATCAGCGGCCGGAGCGGCGTTGCCGATGTATTCCGCGCCGATTTGTTCAAACTCGCGGTAGCGGCCCGCCTGCGGGCGTTCCGCACGGAACATATTGCCAATGTAATAAAATTTTTGCACAGGCGCGTTTTGCGTAAAATTATTTTCCAAATACGCACGCACCACGCCGGGGGTTCCTTCGGGGCGGATAGCCAACTGGCGGTGCCCGGCATCTTCAAACGCGTACATTTCCTTTTGGACAATGTCGGTCGTTTCGCCGGTGGATTTAATAAAAAGTTCCTTTAATTCCACGGTGGGCAGGCGCAATTCGCCAAACCCATAAAGGGAAAATACGCCGCGGGCGCAGTTTTCCAGTTCAGTAAAATTTTTAGATTGGGGTTCAAAGATATCTCTAAACCCGCGTACTAGTTTAGCCATATAAGTAATTTTAGCATTTTAGAGGGAAATAAGAATAGCCATATGCTAAAAAACCCCGGTTTCCCGGGGTTTTTTATTAAAGCGCTTTTATTTGAGCGGACAAGTTTTGGCACCAAGGCGTGCTTTGCACTTGTTTTAAACGCTGGCTGTATGCGTTCCACAGCGAGGTTTGGCGCTGGTTCAATTTCTGCCCTTTGGCAAGGCGTTTGCGGATAGGAGTAAGTTCCTTTTCGTACTTCTGCTCAAAACTAGCCAAGGTGCATTGCTCTTTATATTTGGCTTCCAATTCCTTGCGTTTAGCCGCATTATTGGCCTTGTTATCGGCCGTTGGAGCGGCTTTTGTTTCCGCTTTTGCCAGGGCAGGTGTTGCGTTCCCGTTCTTATACGCCTCAAACAAGGCCTGATATTCCTGCACCTCACGCGCCTGCGTAGGCAGAGCCGAACCTGTGCGGACGGCCAATAAAGAATCCCGCAAATTAGGGTGCGCCGCAATATAGCGGTCCAACGCCGCCTTGGGGCTGTTGTCCACCTTTACAGGCTTATTAACAGGCTGTTGGGGCTTGCTCGCCACCGTGGCAGGTTTGCTCGGTTTAGGAGTAGCCACTGGGGCGGATACTTTCGGTTTAGAGGTAGCCGCCACCACCTGCGCTCCTTTCGGGCCCACATAATTGCCACTAATCACGGGCGTAGATTTGGACGAAGTTTGCGCTTTGCCCGTATTAGTACCTTTGCCAGAAACAGACACAACAGGCGTAGGCTTTTGGGCAGAGACTGCTGTGGCTCCACCGATTTGCGCAAACAAAGGATTGTTATTCCCCTGCGTTTGCGTAAGTTGCGACCAAGTCGGCACGGTGCGCCGGGTGGCTTTATGTTGGTAACTCCCACCCAATTTGGCCCAGTTTGCCCGCGCTTTCCCTTCGCAAGCCACGTGGATATGATACGGGCGAGTACGCCCGTTTACCTTTACATCTGTACTTAAATACCCATTTTCATTTCCAACAGGCTTACCGCATACTAAGCACGGATAAGTAATGGACGAAAAATCACTATCCATAGGTTTGGCCGTCAAAACTCCTTTGGCATCCAGCACATCGGAGCCCGGAGTATATTGCCCTTTGTACTGGTTTAAATCTTGCACAAGTTTCGCTACCTGCTGGGAAGAGGCGTTTCCCTTGGTGTTGGCTTCTTGAACGGGCGCAATTTGCTGTTTTATAATGTCTCTGATTTTATCCGCCTTTTGCGTTAAATAGTTGCACTCGGCAGACAGCGCAAGCCCTTGCCTATCCAAGGCCGAGCCAACCGTACGTTTGCCCTGTAAAGTTTCGCAACGGGCATCTCGCGCTTGTTCCACTTTACCCAAATAGGCTTTCCAGTCTTGGGCCAGTTGCATCAGTTCTCCCGCGGAACCGGCCTTTTGTTTCCAATCTCTTAAATAGGCTTGTACTTTTGCCAAATCGGCAGCATCTTTGGCAGGAATCCCTTGCAAATAGATATAAGGCTTTCCGCACAGGCTCTTCCAGCCGTTTTGCACGCGCGGAGAAGTTTTCCCCTCCATACCCCAAATGAAATCTACGGCGTTGATAAAACCTTCCAAATCATCGCAAGTAAGGTCGTCATTATCGTTATTCATAATAGAAGACACGCCCTTAAAAACCATCTCGTGCGGTTCAACGCGGAGCAAGGAGTGAACCTTATCCATATTCTGCTTATCCGCATACAGGTCTGCTAATCCAAAGAAATGTCCTACTTCGTGCAAGACAATGCCGGACATAGAATAATCCTGCATATACCCCCCCACAAAAACCTGGTTGTTTTTGTCGGCTTCCTGCGAAGCTAACTCCATCGCGGTATAATCGTCATTTCCAGGCAGAGAAAGAGTCCAAATAGTTTTGTCTTTATCATACACACCTTTTATAGCACCTGCATTTCCACGGTGATGAAAAAATTGTTGTTTTGTGGAACCATACTGAAAATTTCCTAACGATTTAATACGCAAATCGTACTTGCCCCTCATTTTCTTGTCACAATCTTCCCCATTGGGGTTAATCACTTGCAACTCAATGCGGCGGGGCAGAGCGGCCAAGATATCGGCAAATTCCGCTTTGCGCGCAAATTCGGGCGCGGGAGCAACAGCCTGCTGTTTTTTGGCTTTCTTTTTGCTCTTAGTAGGGGCGGCCTGAACGGATTGGCGTTCCCCCAGTTGCGTGCGGATAAAGGTTACCCAAGTATCAAGCGCTTCTTGCGTGGACTGAACAAAATAATCCCGCGTAATTTTTTCACGGGCGGGGTCCGTGCTGGTACCCTCGGTGCTAACGCACACCCGCACCTTAGGGTTTTTGGTAGTCAGCACATAATATAAAAAACTGTTTTTGTAGATATAGGGATTTCCGTTATGGACAACTAAATTATCCAACAACCCCCACGCCCCGGCGGTGGTGGCGGAGAAGAAACATCCAAAAAGCAAAATTAAAAGTTTTTTCATATAGTATCCAAAGCAAATAGATTTGAGCCAAACACGGGGAGCGTTTTCGCTCAAATTTGCTATAAATATAGTATAGTAGTAAAAAATTATATTTTCAAGTAGAGATATTCTTTCAACATCGCCCCGACGGGAAAAAATAAAAATATTTTTATTTTTGTTTCCGTATATGCTATAATAAATATGTTGAAAGTAAAGTAGTTGCCGATTTTCGGGCGTGTAGCTCAGCTGGGAGAGCGCCTCGTTCGCAACGAGGAGGTCGTCGGTTCGATCCCGATCACGTCCACCATTTAAAAACCACGCGAAAGCGTGGTTTTTTATTGGTACAAAAAAACCACCGGCTAGGCCGGTGGTTCAGTAAGGTTCTACCGTTCCCCCGGACAAAAAAACTCCTTTTGTATAATAAATTGCCTGTGCTAGCAGGCAATTTAACAAAAGGAGGTCTTTGTTATGCCCAATGACTTAAATAAGTTATCACATACAACGTGGAACTGCAAGTATCATATCGTATTTGCCCCAAAATATCGTCGCCAAGTGTTTTACCGTGAAAAGAGGGTGGAGATAGGGAAAATCCTGCGTAAATTATGCGAATGGAAAGGGGTAGAGATAATAGAGGCGGAAGTATGCCCGGATCATATCCATATGTTGTTATCAATACCGCCGAAATACAGCGTAGGGAGTGTAATGGGATACATAAAGGGGAAGAGTAGTTTGTTAATATACGAGCGTTGGAAGAATATGCAGCATAAGTACAAGAATCGGGAGTTTTGGTGCCGAGGGTATTATGTAGATACGGTAGGGAAGAATAAAGTCAAGATAGCGGAATATATTAAAAACCCATTACGAGAGGATAAATTAGGAGCGCAATTGCCATTTGATAAGAGCCCATGGGAAGGGAACAAGCGAAAGTGAACGCGAGCGACAGGCAGTTGAGACGCGTTACACGCGTGGCTAGTAAGGAGGGGCAGGACCCCTATGTGAAAAACCCCCGGCTACGCCGGGGGATTGTTATTGGGGGATGTGCCCTAAGTTTTACACAAAGAGGCGCGAACCGTATTCATACTTTTTGTACCGACAAAAAGTATGACAAAAAACTCGCCGCCCAAAGCGTTATAAAAGCCAGGCTTGGCCGGACATTTTTATAACTCGCTACGCTCAAACAAATAAAAATGTTTCACCGTCCAAACCGGCTTTTATGGGCAACGCACGGGCGGCCTTAACAGCCAACAACAGCCCTTACTCCTCCGCCTTATACGTCTTTTATATGCGGGCAAGACCCGCAGAACAACTAAAAGAGGAAAGGCCTTGTTTATGCCATCATTTTTGAAAGTCGCCCAACACGGAGCGTGTCCCTGTTTTTTTCATAAAGTCGTCATCCCCGAGTGTTTTAGTCGGGGATCTGTTGTTACTCTCAAACTGAGGAAAACAACGTACGGGATGACTGCACCCTGCGGGTTGCCAGTTAAAAATGAACCCGTTTTCCCCTTTGTCTTTTTCCGTCGCTTTTCCCCGCTAAAAAAGATAAAATAAATATGTAGCCTATTTCTTTATTACAGAGGAATATATGTCTAGTAAAATTCGTGTTAAAGATGTTGGCCAATATCTCGGCCAAGAAATCACTTTAAAAGGCTGGCTGTATAACAAGCGTTCCAGCGGCAAATTGCACTTTTTGCAACTGCGTGACGGCAGCGGCATTATCCAATGCGTAATGTTCAAGGGCGAAGTTTCCCCCGAGCAGTTTGAACTGGGCGATAAAGTTACCCAGGAATCTTCCATTATCGTTACCGGCACCGTGCGTGAGGACAAACGCTCTCCGCTCGGCTATGAACTGGGCGTAAAAAATTTGGAAGTTGTGCAAATGGCAAAGGATTACCCCATTTCCCCCAAAGAGCACGGCCCGGAATTTTTGATGCACTACCGCCATTTGTGGCTGCGTTCCGCGCGCCAAACGGCTATTTTGCGCATCCGCGACGAAATCATTTTTTCTATCCGTGAATATTTCCACAAAAACGGTTTTATCTTGTCCGACTCCCCGATTTTGACTCCCGCCGCCTGCGAGGGCACAAGCACGCTTTTTGAAACCGACTACTTTGGCGAAAAGGCGTTTTTATCCCAGAGCGGTCAGTTATACGGCGAAGCCTCGGCGATGGCCTTGGGCCGCACCTACTGCTTCGGCCCGACCTTCCGCGCCGAAAAAAGCAAAACCCGCCGCCATTTGACCGAATTTTGGATGGTGGAACCCGAAGTGGCCTACAACGATTTGGACGACAATATGGACTTGGCCGAAGACTTTATCAAATACATTGTGGCCCAAGTGTTAAAGAACCGCGCCGACGATTTGAAAACGCTCGGGCGTGATACGTCCAAACTGCAAGCCACCGTGGAAAAGAAATTTCCGCGCATTGACTATACGGACGCAATTGAAGTTCTGCACAAAAAGGGTAACAACACCCCTTGGGGCGGAGACATCGGCGGCGATGAGGAAACCTTGCTCGGCGAGGATTACGACACCCCGATTATGATTCACCACTACCCCACCGAAATTAAGGCCTTCTATATGAAGCGCGACCCCAAAAACCCCAAAACGGTTTTGGCAGTGGACGTCATCGGCCCCGAAGGCGCGGGCGAAATCATCGGCGGCAGCGAAAGAGAAGCCGACTACGACGCCTTGTTGCAGCGCATTAAAGAACAAGGTTTGGACCCCAAAGGCTACGAGTGGTATTTGGACCTGCGCAAATATGGCAGCGTGCCGCACTCCGGCTTTGGTATGGGGATTGAACGTATGGTCCGCTGGGTATGCGGATTACAGCACGTGCGCGAAACGATTCCGTTCCCGCGTATGATGGATAAAATTCATCCGTAACCGTTACTAGATATAAAAGCACCCCGCGGAATTTATTTTCTGCGGGGTATTTTTATACCATAAAAAAACTCCCGGGGTGAGTTCCCTGGGAGTTGTAAAAATCTAGCCACTAAAAAATTATCTGCGGCGGCGGGGTTGCGTTTGTGCCGTTTTTTTGGCGGGTTGCTTCGTCTGCGGCGTGGGCGTAAGTTGCTTGGCCTGCGTAACTTTGGCCTTACATTGCGCCATTAAGTCCGCCGGGGTTACATAGCCAAGCATATTGGGCGTCGTCGTCAAATTGCCCGGTTTTGCACCTACGGACACCAAATAATTGTAAATCTCTTGGTTGCAGGCAATCGCGGCAAAGGCCAGCGGCGTCATCGCCTGTTTATAACCAGCGGGCACAGCCTTATATTCAAGCATCATCGCTAGGCGCCCCTCTCGGCGGGCCAGCACGACAAGGTGCTTTAACATATCCACATTTTGCGACAAAACAGCCAAGTGCAAAATATTCCCCTTGGGCGAGGCTTCAAACAAGAGTCCACCCTTGGTAATCAAAAAATCCACCATTTCAATTTGACCGTTTTCCACCGCCAAATGCAAGGGCGTAAAGCCGGCCTTATTCTTGTTAAACACCACGGCTTTATTCATATCCAGCACGCGTTTGGCTAAATCCATATCGCCCTGTGCGGCTGCCGTGAAAATATCGTCATCCGTCAGCGGTTTTTCCGCCGTGGCTACGTTTGGGTCCGGCAGTTCGCGCCCCTCGGCCTTTGCCTGCGCAATTAAGGCCTTGTTGTCTTCTTCAATCACACTATTTTTTACTTCGCGCAAATCTTTATTAAACCATTGCAAAATCTGCCCGCGGCCGTTCCGCTGTGCGGCAATGTAGGGAACTACTCCGTTGTTATCGGCCAAGGTCGGGTCCGCATCGGCGGCCAACAGACGGCGGACAACATCTTCAAAACCCTTAGAAGCCCCCCAATAAAGCGCGGTTTGCCCCAATTTATTTTGCATATTTACGTCAATAGGCGTTTGCATTGTCTGCGGTTTTAAGAGTTCGCGGATAGTGTCCGGGTGGTTGTAGCGCGCCGCATAAATAAGCGCGGTGTTACCGTCGTTATTGGCGGCGTTTACATCAGCACGGTAGGCCATTAACGAGCGAACGCTCGGCACATCGCCCAGCGAAGCCGAAATAATCAGCGGCGTATTGCCCTTTTCGTTCTTTACGTTCGGGTCCACCCCGCCTTTGAGCATTGCCAGTACGCCCATTGCGTTTTTGGTGGCGGAGGCGCGGAACAAATAATCGCTGTTTAGCCCCTCGCTCACACCGCTGGAAAGAAATAAGTCAATAAACTCGCCTTGGCGTTTTTCCAACGCCAAATACATAGGAGAGTGGTTATAGTTATTTTTCGCGTTGATATCCGCGCCGGAATAGACCAAAAAGCGCGTAATTTCCGGGAAGTTGCCGTACAAACTGCGCAGAAGCGCCGTATCCTTGGAAAAGGAATTGGCCTTATTCACATCCGCGCCCGCCAGCACCAAATCCTGCACCGCCTGCAAATTACCAAAGGTGGCCGCCATTACGATAAGAGGGTCGCCCTTGCTGTTGACGATATTTACATCGTTTTTGATTTTATTTTGCAGGATATCGGAGAAGGTTTGGTAGTCGTTTTTTTGCAAAGCCGAAGTGGCCTCGTCCGCCAGTTCGGCGGAGGTTTTGACGGATACGATTTTATCAAACTTTCCACCCTTGGAAGAGGGAGTGTAACCACTTTTAAAGGTAAAGGCCAAAAGAAGCACGAGCGGCAACGCCGCTATTACCGCAATGATAAGCCAAGGCTTACCGGCCGCGCGGGACAGGGCCTGCGGCACCTTCCGCTCCGTCGGTGCGGAAATGATGGTCGTGTTCTTCTTTTTACCCGGAAACATCCGCTTCTCCGTTTATTTTTTCAGGTGGGAAAAAGCATCCTGCGCGGCGGCTTGTTCGGCCAGTTTTTTATTATGGCCTTTGCCCACCCCCAGGGCTTTTCCGTCCAGGCTCACGCGCACGGTAAACACCTTATTGTGCTCGGGGCCGACTGTTTGGATAACTTCGTACTCGGGCGTATGGGGCCCGGATTTTTGCAAGTATTCCTGCAACAAACTTTTGAAATCTTTTTCGTCTTGCGTGAGTTCCTGCGTTTTTACCCACGGCAAGATAACCGATTCCGCGGCCGGATAGCCGCCGTCAATATAAACGGCGCCTAAAACGGCTTCCACCGCGTTGGAGATAATGCTGTCGCGCTCTCTGCCGCCGGTAGCCAATTCACCGCGGCCCAGGCTCATATAGCGGCCCAAGTCCAGTTGTTTGCCCCAAAGATAAAGGTTGCGTCTGGAAACTAAGTTAGACTTAATTTTAGAAAGCACCCCCTCTTCTACGTGCGGACATTGGTTGTAGATATAATCTGCAACAATGGCGCCCAAGATACTGTCCCCCAGGAACTCCAAGCGTTCGTTATGTTTAACGCTGCGGTGTTCCCCGGCGTAAGACTTATGAGTGAGTGCTTCCTTTAAAACGGCCTTATCTTTAAAGCAATATCCAATGATATGCTCTATGTCCGTGTACACGATTATTTATTGGCGTTCTGCTGAATATAGTCAATCGCTTCGCCAACGGTTTTGATTTTTTCGGCTTTTTCATCGGGAATTTCAATATCAAATTCTTCTTCCAAAGCCATAATAAGTTCAACAGTGTCCAAGGAATCGGCGCCCAAGTCGTTTACAAACTGCGCTTCCGGTTTCACCTGGTCGGCTTCTACGCCCAACTGTTCCACGATGATATTTTTTACTCTTTCTTGCACATTTTCTACAGACATTTTAGTCCTCCGGTTTTTTTAAAGGGGCTTCCCCTTGTACTAATTAATTAAATATAAAGCCCGCCATTGACGGCGAGAACGTGCCCCGTAATATACGAGGCGTCTTCGCTGGCCAAAAACATTACTGCTTTGGCGATATCTTGCGTCGTAGCAAATCTTTTGAGCGGTACGGCTTCCAACGCTTTATTTTTTACCTCTTCGGGTAAAGCGTCCGTCATAGCCGTTTGAACAAACCCGGGGGCCACCGCATTTACGCGGACGTGGCGGGAACCAAATTCCTTCGCCAGCGTCTTCGTCAAACCGATAATGCCCGCCTTGCTGGCCACATAGTTGGCCTGGCCGGGGTTGCCCATTTCCCCCACTACGGAAGAAATGTTTACAATGTTGCCGCTTCTTTTTTTGAACATTACCTTTAAAGCGGCCTTGGACATTAAAAACGTCCCCTTCAAATTGACGGCGATTACGTCGTCCCAATCCTGCTCGCTCATACGCACGGTCAGGTTATCTTTGGTAATGCCCGCATTGTTTACCAGCACGTCTAAACCGCCCAAGTTTTTTACGGCGTTTTCCACAAAGGAATCACAATCCTTTGCGTCCGCCACATTTACCTTTTGCGTATAGACTTTTACGCCGTAAGCCCCCAATTTTTGGGCGGCCGCGGACAAGGCTTCTTCGCGCGTGCCGCACACGGCTAAATTGGCTCCCGCTTTGGCAAATTCCTCCGCCAAGGCTAGGCCAATACCGCGCGTGGCGCCGGTAATCATTACGTTTTTACCTTTAAAATCCGCCATTATTTTTCCTCCTGATGAATTTCTTTTTCAATTTCATCAAAAGTCGGTTTCAACGCGCTCATTTTGGCGGCGATGTCGCCGATAAAATCTTTTTCCACCAAGCGTTTTGCCGTTTTAATGGCGTTAAAAATAGCAAAATCGTTGGATTTTCCGTGGGAAATAATCGCCACGCCGTTTACCCCCACCAACGGCGCACCGCCGTAGCAATCGGGGTTGGTGTGGTCCTTTACGGCTTTAAACGCACCCTTTGACAAAAGCGCGCCCAGCAACGCAAGCGGACGCTTTTTGACTTCGCGTTTAATCATATTAATCATTGTTTTAGCCAAGCCTTCGGCCATTTTCAAAACAATGTTTCCCACAAAGCCGTCGCAGACGATAACGTCCGTATCGCCGGTGTTTACGTCGCGGCCTTCCACGGTTCCTTTAAAGTTCACGCCGATTTCACGCATATGCGGAATCGTGTGCTTAACCAAAAAGTTGCCTTTGGTTTCCTCTTCGCCGATGGACAACACGCCCACGGACGGAGCCGGGATATCAAACACCTTTTGCATATAAGCCGAACCCATTACCGCAAATTGCAGTAAATGAATCGGCTTGCAGTCGGCGTTTGCGCCGCCGTCCAAGAGCAGGCTTACGCCCTTGTAGGTGGGCATCGGGGTAGCAATCGCCGGGCGCTGCACACCCTTAATGCGCCCCATACCGAACAGGGCCGCCACCATCGCCGCGCCCGAGTGCCCGGCAGAAACAAAAGCGTCAACAGCCCCCTTGTGAACCAAGTTGGCGCAAACGACAATGCTGGCGTCTTTCTTCTGGCGGCACTCTTTGGCCGGTTCCGCGCCCATATCAATAGTGTTAGGCGCGTGGACGATAGAGATATTCTTCGGTACGTCCGTATAACCTAACGCTTTGAGTTCACGGCGCAAGACGGCTTCGTCCCCCACCAAGATAACCTCAACATCCAGTTTCTTGGCGGCTTTCAAAGCGCCCAATACGTTGGGCTTTGCGCCGTAATCTCCGCCTAATGCGTCCAGGGCTATTTTCATAACGGACCGTTATTTGGCTTCGGGCTCTTCGGCTTTGGTTTTTTGGGCCACTACCACTCTGTCCTTATAGAACCCGCAAGTCGGGCAGACATTGTGCGGCAGCCGGGGAGATTTGCAATTCGGGCAGGCCACTAACTGAGGCAATTCTACTCCGGAATTGTGGGATCTTCTCATATCCCGGCGGGAACGAGTGTGTTTTTTCTTTGGATTGGGCATTGGTAATACTCCTGTTACTTAATAGTAAAATTCAAAAAGAATTGTTACTTAAATTTTCCTTTCAATGCTGCGAAAGGAGACAAATTTGCTGGTTTACAATCGCACGGACCGTCGTTCAAATCGTGTCCGCACGCCGGGCACAGCCCCTTACAATCGGGCTTACACAGGAAACGGATATCTTCCGTCAACGCCAGCGTTTGCCGTACAACTGATATTATATCAATTATTTCTTGCTTGGTGCTATATGTTTCTATAAATTCTTCGGCAAACAGCTGCGTACTCATTTTCAAACAGCGGGCGCATTGGATAAGTCTTTCCCCCTTCACGGTGCCCCGTACCAAGATTTCCTTGGAGGCCACCGAGAACGAAAGCGCCACCGCCACTTTGGTAATTTTATTGGGAGCGGAAAATACATCTTCAAAATATTTTGTGCTTAACTGTGCGGTGCAGTCTAACCCGCCCATACGCAAAATATCGGCAGTTTTAAACTGCAAGTCCTGCGGAACATCATATTCTTGATAAAAGGAATTTTCGCTCATATATATATTTTAGCAAAAAGCGCGCCTAGCGCGTAAAGCCTTTGTTCATCCATTTGCGGCTCTTCCAGCGGCGTTCAAACACCACGGCGCGTATATTTTCGTCAAGCGCCATCGCAAGCCAAATACCGTTGAGCCCCCAACCCCACCAAATGCCAAGCACATAGGAAAGTAACGTAGCCACCAGCCACATTACGATAATACCTGTAACAAACGGATACATCACGTCGCCCGCGGCTATCAAAGAATCTACCGAGGTAATATTGACCGCGCGGCCGATTTCCAGCACCACATCAATATACAAAACCATTGCGCCCAAACGGATAACCTCCGGGTTGCTGGAAAGTAATTTAAAAATATCCGTTCCCACCAGGGCCGTTAAAATGGACACGCACACCGTAACCCACAGCGCAAGGCGTATAGAATATTTTTCAAGCGAGAAGGCCGCATTGCCTTTGTCCGCCCCCACCAAGTGCCCGATGGCAATCGCCGCGCCGTTGCCAATAGCAATAGAAAACACATACGAAAACATCACAATACTCATTGCATATGTTCTGGCTGTCAGGGCGGCGTTGCCCATCATTACGGATAAATAAGTAATCACCACTTGGGATAAATTGTAGGACACCTGCTCCCCCGCCGCCGGCAAGCCGACAAGGAGCAGATTTTTAATTTTATCCCACGGGAACGGCTTAAAATATTTTAAGGGCGGCACCGGGGCAACCTTGCGGAAGAGCAAATACGTCAGCAAAATAACCGCCACCGTGCGGCTGATAACGGTGGAAATACCCGCCCCGGTAATCCCCAAGCGCGGCGCACCGCAGTTACCGAAAATCAAAAAGTAGTTGCCCACCACGTTAATAATATTGATAAGGAACGTAACAAACATTGGGTAATAGGCTTTGTTGTGGCTGCGCAAAATGGCGGAAAGCGTCATCGCCAACGACTGCAAGAACGAAAACCCGCCGACGAGCGTCATATAAGATACGCCATACCCCACCAAGTTATCATCCAGCCCCATTAACTTTAAGGACGGCACGGCAAACAGCCACAGCCCCGCGCTAACCAGTCCCCCCATAATCAGGTTCACCAGCAGAGAAACGCCAATCACCTGCGCGACGTTCTTTTTTTGTTTGGCTCCCAAATATTGCGAGCACAGAACGGACGTACCCAAGGTGGTAATGCCGTACAAAATAAACACGAGGTTTAACAGTTGGTTGACCACGCCCCCGGCGGCTACGGTTTCGTCCGAGTAGCGGCTGAGCATAAAAACATCCGTCGCTCCCGTGAACATAATCAGGAGCGTTTCTATAAAAATAGGGCTGGCCAAATTAAACAGTTGCTTGCGGACTATTTTGCGGGGTCTTTTGGTTTTTGTTTGCGTCATTTGGTTACACTAAATTGTTTTTCCAACTTGCTGATATCAATCATCCCGTTGCCTTGGGCAATATCGGGCAGGCCGGGGATTTTGACGGCGGCCTTTTTTAAGGAGTCCTTTACTTCCTCGGCGGTCGGATAGCGGCCCAATTTCTTTTTAAGGCCTTCCACCGCCAACACCGCCGCACCGCTGACAAATCCGGCCGCGGCAGAGGTTCCGCTCATCAGCGTATAATCGCCGTCAGCCGCGGCGGTAAACACCCGGTCGCCGGGCGCTATAAAATCCACTTCGGGGCCGTAAGAAGATTGATGATAAATGGTTTTCCCGTCCGCAGACAAGGCGCTTACCGCAATGACCGTAGATAATTTCCCCGGATAAAATACGCCGGGATAGGGATAATTGCCCGCCGGGCATACAACGGTTACGCCGGAATCGTGCGCTTGGTTAATGGCGTTCGTCAGCGGAATAGAACCGCCCGAGGAAACGCCGTAACTTAAATTTAAAACGGCAATTTTATCCTCCGGGTGTTCCTCGTTGTAAGTAAGCAAGGTATTTACGGCCGAGGTTACCGCCTGCGGGCCGATTAGTCGGCTGCCGTCGTCAATTTTATACACCACAAGCGAAGCCTGCGGGGCAATGCCCGTAAACTGCACGCCGCGCGCGCCGATAATGCCAGCCACGCCCGTACCGTGGTTTTTAATATCGGTAAACGAGCCGGACATTGTAAAATCTTGGCCCATAATATGCTTGCCGTTAAATTCCGGGTGCGAAACAATCCCGCTGTCCGCCACCGCTACTTTTACGCCTTTACCCGTCAAAATTTTATGGGGCGGATATAAACGGTATGCCCAAAAATTATCAAAGGGGTCCTCGGGCTTTTGCTCCTTGGGCGCGGCAGAAAAATCGCCGTCGTCGCTAATGCGTAAATTGGTCGGGCCCAACAGCATCGGGTCCGCCGTCAGGGGCAGAGAAAGGCAACACAAAACAAACAGAAATAACAAGCGTTTCATATTATAAGTTAATTTTTTTAATCACCGGCCAGCGCACGCCGCTAATGGGGTGCGCGCTCACTTCCAAGGCGGGCGCAGTTTGGCTGCGTTTTAAATCCGCGGCGTTAATACGCGTTAAAACGTCCTCAGCGGTTTCCAATTTAATGTGGCACTTTTTAGCAATTTCCGCCGCCGTCAGTTGGTCTTCAAAATACAGCCGTAAAATTTTATCCAACGCCGCATAAGGCGGCAGTTGGTCCTCGTCCTTTTGGTTGGGGCGCAATTCGGAGGTTGGCGCACGCTCAATAATCCCCTGCGGGATTACTTCTTGCGTTTGGTTCAAATAGGCGGCTAGTTCGTAAATTTCGCTCTTGTACAAATCCCCAATCGGGCGCAATGCGCCACCCGCGTCGCCGTACAGCACAAACGAGCCTACCGCGGATTCGCTTTTATCGTCCGTGGATAGGAGCATTGCGTTATACTCAGTCGCCAAGGCACACAAAATAGTCGTGCGCAAACGGGATTGGAGTTCCTGTTCGGTCGCATCCTTGGGGTGCGAAACGATATGCGCAAAGGATTCTTTCAGCGCATTTAAGCCGGGCATTACGCCAATTTCTTCCAAATTTACGCCAAGAGACCGTGCCAACTGCCCCGCCAAACTTTTGCTTAAATCGCTCGTACAATAAGACGGCAGGGAAACGCAATACACGCTTTCTCCCCCCAAGGCCTTGGCCGCCAACGCGGCCGTAAAGGCGGAATCAATCCCGCCGCTAAGGCCAAAAACTACTTTATCCATACCGCTTTTATGCACATAATCGCGCAACCCGAATACCAACGCGTTAATGAGTTCGGCCTGCCAAGCGGTTTCATAAGATACGGGTTTATAGGCGGCCCCGGTATCATAGGTAAGCACCTGCTCTTTAAAGGGTTCGCCCAGAAGTATAAGGTTGCCTTTTTTATCGGCAGCGGCGGTTATGCCGTCAAAAATCATCCCGTCCCCGCCTCCTAATAAATTGCACATCAGGCACGGCTGGGCGTGCTTTTTGGCATATTTTTTAAGTGCGTCCAAGCGCGGGGCAAGGTTCCCCTTTAAATAAGGGCGTGCCATTAAAAATAGCACAGCGTCCGCATCCGGGTCTGGCGAAAAGGTATCGTCCGTAGGCGCGCCTAATACAAATTGCAGGTTAAGGCCTTTAAATGCCACCGTTTCGCAATCGTAAATTTTGGTAATTTTACCTTTATATATAAACGCCAGCGCGGTGGCGGCTTCTTTATTCACGCGGTCCGCTATGCCCAGCACCACAGCGGTATCTTTGGTTTCTTTGGCGATGTTTTTAAGCGCCGGGGCCGTTTGCGCCAGCAGACGCTTATCGTCAAACAAATCAAAGAGCGGACAACCGCACAAGGCGGCTTCCGGCAGAACGAGCAAATCCGCCTTGGGGGCGGGTGCACGGAGCAAATCTATAATTGCCTGGGCATTGGCGGCAAGGTCCGCCGCTAACGGGTTAAAGGAAGCCAAGTTTATCTGCATAATAAAAGCACCTCTTAAAATATTGTACAATTTTTGCCTAAAATTTAAACTTAAAAACAAGGCTATAAATTGCTACAATAATTAAATTGACGGACACTTTTAATAAGGAGTAATAAATGAAGAAACTTTTGATTTTAACGGTGGCGTTATTGGCCTCCTTCCCTGCATCCGCGGAAACGGGCATTTTTAAATTATCCCTTTGGGACAAAACGGCTATTGCCACCCCGCGCAACACGCACGACATCACGGGGATTGATTTTGGTATCGGTTCCAAAACGGACACCGTAACCGGGGTGCAAATGGACCTGATTTTTGCGCAGACGGAATACGAATTAAAAGGCGCCAGTTTCGCTTGGATTATCAACCTGGCCAACGAGGTATATGGCGCGCAATTTGGGCTTTTGGCCAAGGCCGAAAATTCCACAGGTGCGCAGTTGGGCTTTGTAAATATTTCCAACCGGGCGATTTCCGGCGTGCAGTTTGGCCTTTTTAACCAAGCCGAATACGTCCACGGGGCGCAAGTGGGCTTTGTAAACTACGCGCGCACGATTGAGGGCTTGCAGGTAGGCATTTTAAATATTGCCGAAAACGGCTGGTTCCCGGCTATGGTGTTAGTAAACGGCAGATTTTAATTTGGCTTTTCCCAGCAGGGAAAGCCTGTTAAAGGAGAAAAATAAATGAAAAAGTTAGCAGTATTGTTGGCAGCCTTGTTGTGCGCCGCCCCGGTATTTGCGGGTGAATCCGGCGTTTTGAAACTGTCCCTTTGGGGCACCAAGGCTATCGCCGTACCGCACAATACGCAGGTAATTACGGGTATTGATTTCGGTATCGGTTCCGCCGCCCGCTCCGTCAAGGGCGTTCAGTTGGATTTGGTCTTCTCCAAAACCAATGAACTCAAAGGTGTACAGAGTGCGTTGTTGGGTAAAGCCAACCACGTAACCGGCGTGCAATTCAACGCCATCAACCTTTCCGACGGCTATGTAACCGGTGCACAGTTCGGTTTCTTCAACAGTGCAGAAGAATTGCACGGCGTACAGTTGGGTTTCGTCAACAAGGTCAACACCATTAAAGGGTTGCAGGTTGGTTTGGTAAACATTGCGGGCAACGGTTATTTGCCGGTAATGGTTATCGTAAACGGCCGCTTCTAATTGTTGTTTTTAGCAAACCGCGGGCAAATACTGTCCGCGGTTTTTCTTTTTAAAACGCTTTAAAAGAAATATAATTTTATATATGTCATCCGTATCTCTTCCGCGCCGTACCCAGCGTTTTTACCGCTTGGCGGCCTCGTCTTTTTTCTTTATTCACGGGATTGTCTTTTCCAGTTGGGCAAGCCGCATCCCTGATGTTAAATCCGCCTTATCTTTGTCCGATGCGCAGTTGGGCGGTGTGCTGTTTTTAATCCCCGCCGGGCAACTATCCGCAATGATGTTATCCGGTTGGCTCGTCAACCGTTTCGGCAGCCGCAAAATGCTGACAATCGCTTCCGTCATTTACCCTTTGGCCTTGGTGTTATTAGGTTTTGTAACCACCAAGTTCCAGTTAATGGCCGCGCTTTTTGTCTTTGGGATAACGTCCAACCTGTCCAATATTTCCGTTAATACGCAGGGCGTAGGCGTGGAAAAACTCTACAACCGCAGTATTATGGCCTCGTTCCACGGGATGTGGAGTCTGGCCGGAGTCGTGGGCGGCCTTTTGGGGGCGTGGATGGCCGCGCATAATATTTCTACCCAAGAACACTTTTTGATGACGTTCTTTGTGTGTATGGCAATTTTACTTTCAATGTATTCTTCTATGCTTCCGCGCGACCGCAAAATAAAGGTGGGCGACGTGCGCCAAAAGACCTTTGTAATGCCGTCCTTATATATTGCGCTGTTGGGCGCGATGGCCTTCTGCTCTATGTCTTGCGAGGGTACGATGTACGATTGGAGCAGCGTATATTTTATGCAGGTGGTGCACCCGGCGGATAATTTAATCCGCGCCGGATACATTTCCTGTATGACGGCTATGACAATAGGCCGCTTTTCGGCCGATTTCTTTGCCACCCGCTTTGGTTCCACGCAGGTTATTAAGGGCAGCGGTGTTATCCTGTTTACAGGTTTTGTACTGGCGGTGCTTTTCCCCTCCTTTTATACGGCGTGTATCGGGTTCTTTTTGGTAGGGCTTGGGTTTTCGTCCATTGTGCCGCTGTGTTACAGTTTGGCCGGGAAAACAACCCGTATGCCGCCCAGTATGGCCGTAGCGACGGTTTCCACCATCGGCTTCTTTGGCTTTTTGTTTACCCCGCCTTTAATTGGCTTTATCTCGCAGGCTACCAATATGCGCGTAGCGTTTTTTATTATGGCGTGTGCGGGGCTGTCTGTCAGTTTTGTGGCCGCCAAAGCCAAGGCCCGCTAGGCGCGGCTTCCCATTATATGCTATAATAGCCATAGGTGTAATTTGAGCGGGAGAGCGAAAAAAGTTTGTAAATCAAAGCCTGTCCCGACGACACCCAGGCCAATGCCACCGGGGAAGCCCTTCCCTAATTTAGGCAGCGGCCACAGGAGAATAATAATGAGCAATGTATCTATGAAGGCTATGCTGGAAGCCGGCGTCCACTTCGGCCACCAAACTTCCCGCTGGAACCCCAAAATGGGACGCTTTATCTTCGGAGAAAGAAACGGCGTACACATTTTAGACTTGCAAAAAACCGCCAAAGAACTTAAAAAAGCCTGCGCTTTCATCAAAGAAGAAAGCAAAAAAGGCGCTAAATTTTTGTTCGTCGGTACCAAAAAACAAGCCCAAGAAGCCATCCAAGCCGAAGCCGCCCGCTGCGGTGCTTACTGCATCCACGAAAAATGGCTCGGCGGTACGCTCACCAACTTCCAAACCGTCAAGAAATCCGTTGAACGCTTGAACGAATTGGAAAAATGGGAAGCTTCCGGCGTGTTTAAAGCCATTTCCAAAAAAGAAGCCAGCCGCTTGACCAAAGAAATGCAACGCTTGCAGAAACTTTTGGGCGGCATCCGCGATATGAAAGTATTGCCGGATGTGGTCTTCGTCATTGACCCGGTGGACACCGCCGGTGCCGTGCGCGAATCCCACGCTTTGGGTATCCCGGTGGTAGCCGTTTGCGACACCAACGCCGACCCCGATATGATCAGCGTACCCGTGCCCGGCAACGACGACGCGGCCCGCTCTATCAAATTGTTCTGCGGCGCGATTGCCGACGCTATCTTGGAAGGCAAAGCCGAACTGGAAGCCGTCAAAGCCGCTGAAAACAAACCCGCCGAAAACCCGGTAATGGCCCAAGCGTTTGAATCTGCTATGTTAGCCGCCGAAAACGCCGAACCCGCCGCCGTGGAAAAAGAAGCGGTAAAGGAAGTTGTCAAAGCCGACGAAGCGCTTGACAAAAAAGCCGAAGAAGTAGTGGCCGAAGAAGCCGCCGAAGAAAAAGCGGAAAAGAAACCCGCTGCCAAAAAGAAAACGGCTGCTAAAAAATCCGCCCCGAAAGCCAAAAAAACCGTAAAGGCCAAAGCCGAAACGGAAGCGGCTCCCGCGGAAGAAGCCAAATAATCTTGAAAGTTCCCGGCCCGTCCGGGAACTTTCTATCCGATTTATCTTATATACAGGAGAACAAAATGTCTTTAGCCGCAGATATTAAGATTTTAAGAGAAAAAACCGGCGCCGGTTTGATGGACTGCAAAAAAGCGTTAATTGAATGCAAAGACGATATGGAACAAGCCATCGTCTTCTTGCGCAAAAAAGGTTTGGCGGATATGGCCAAACGCTCTGACCGCGAAACCAAAGAAGGCAGAGTGTCCGTTAAGACCAACGGCAAAAACTTTGCGATGATTTACTTGGGTTGCGAAACCGACTTCGTAGCCAAAACCGATGCGTTCATCAAATTGGCCGATGACCTCGCCCAATATGTATTGGAGCACCCCGGTGAGGACTATTCCAAAGACGAAAACATCAAAAATATGATTTTGGAACAAGCCCCCAAATTTGGTGAAAACACCACCTTTAAGGGCGGTTACAACTGGACCCCGGCCGAAGGCAATGTGATGGCTTACTATGTCCACTCCGACAACAAAAAAGCCTCCTTGCTGGAAATGTCCGTTACCGGCGCTTGCAGCGACTTGGCCAAAGTGCAAGAAATTGCCCGCGGCCTCGCGATGCACACCGTAGGTATGCAGACCGGCTGGGTAGATGCCAAAGATATTCCGCAGGAAGTAATTGACCGCGAATTGGACATCTACAAAACGCAAGCCATTAACGAAGGAAAACCTGCCGCCACCATTGAAAAAATGTTGCCCGGTAAAGTGAAAAAGTTTGCCAAAGAAAACTGCCTCTTGGAACAGCCGACCATTAAAGACAACAAGAAAACCGTTGCCGCTTATTTGGACGAAGAATCCAAGGCTCTTGGTTGCGAACTGAAAGTTGTACGCTTTGTACGCTTCTAGTTTTTAAGCCCCTCTTGCGAGGGGCTTTTTTTTATGCCGTGGCGCGCTTTCTCCCGCGGCACAAAGAAAAGCCCACCCGCCCGCAGTATTTAGGCGCCGTTTTGTGGTAGAATAATAAAAATGTCCGCTCATAAGCGAGGAGAATTTGTATGGAAACGTGCTGTTGCAAACCCCAACACAAAAAAAGAGTGTTGTTAAAACTATCCGGCGAAGCCTTGATTAACGAAGGCCACCGCGGGATTAACCCGCAAGCCTTAAAGGAAATCGCCGAAGAGATTGCCGATGCCTACCGCTGCGGTAATTGCGAACTGACCATTGTGCTGGGCGGCGGCAATATTTGGCGTGGCGTGCGCGACGGAGGCGGCGTAATTGACCGTGTAAACTCCGATAATATGGGTATGCTCGCCACGGTAATTAACGCATTGGCGTTGCAGTCCGCGTTGGAAGAAGCCGGGGTTCCCACCCGAGTGCTTACGTCTATTAACATTTACCAGTTGGCCGAACCTTTTGTACGCCGCAAGGCCTTGCGCCACTTGGAAAAGGGCCGCATCGTTATTTTTGCGGGGGGCACGGGCAACCCGTTCTTCACCACCGACAGCGCGGCCGCCCTGCGCGCCAGCGAAATTAACGCAGACGTCTTGTTAAAAGCCACGCAAGTGGACGGCGTTTACGACAGCGACCCGCGCAAAAACCCCGACGCCAAACTCATCCATAAAATCACGTACAAGGACGCTATCGCCCGCCAGTTGCAGTTTATGGATACGGCCGCCCTTGCGCTGTGCTTGGAAAACAAAGTGCCCGTACAAGTATTTAACTTGCACAAAAAGGGCAACATCAAAAGAGCCCTGTGCGGCGAGGACGTCGGCACCATTATTTACTAGCACCGACTGACATATCGGTACGGAATTGCTATAATAAAGTAACATTTCACTATTAAGAGGATTTTTATATGGAAGGGATTACCAATCTGTTAAACAAAACCAAAAACAATATGGGCGAACACGTCGTGCGCTTGGAACGCGACTTGGCCACTATCCGCACGGGCCGCGCCAGCGCGGGGCTCTTGGAAAACATCCGCGTAGACTACTACGGCACGCCGACCCCGATTAAACAAATGGCCGTTATCAATATTTTGGATGCCAAAACCTTGGAAATCCAGCCGTGGGATATTTCTTCCTTAAACGATATTGACCGCGCCTTGCAAAAGGCCGACTTGGGCGCTAGCCCGGTAAATGACGGCAAAGTCATCCGTATCACGCTTCCTTCTATGACGGAAGACCGCCGCAAACAGTTGGCTAAAAACATTTCCAAAATGAGCGAAGATTTTAAAGTAGCCGTGCGCAACGAACGCCGCGACGTATTGGAAAAATTGAAAAAAGCCCAAAAAGCGGCTGAAATTACGGAAGATGATTTGAAACGCTACGAAACCGACGTGCAAAAAGCAACGGATGCGCACATTGCCAAAATTGAGCAAATCATCAAAAATAAAGAAGCTGAAATTATGAAGATTTAGTTTTTGGCTAATTTGATATATGTAAAAACCCCGGACTTATTAGCCCGGGGTTTTTTGTAGCAAAAATTACTTTATCTGGTAAGCATAAGAAGAGGTTCCGTCCGAACTGGCGTTATTATAAGTGTCTAGCCCCGATAAATTCTGGCAAATTCTATTCGCTAAATCATTTGTTTGCGGAGCCCAGCAAATATAGTAACTCTGTTTATGATACTTTTCTATACGCACCTTATCTTTACTGGAACAATTAAAAGAAAAATTCTCCGCCCCGCGGGTATTCATAATCCAACAGTACGAGTCCGCGCTGTAAATATTTTTTTCGTCTGATTTTTTAAATCCCGCAGGCATTGCCACAACAAGGGAATCCAAGTTGCTGGCAGAGTGCCCTGTTTGCATATAAAAATGTTCTTGGGCTTGATCCACCGAGCGGATTAACGCATACATTGTAGCCGCGCGGCTGGTGCCCACCGCCACCCGGTAGGACGGCACAGCATACGCCGCCAATATGCCAATAATAAGGATAACTACCAAGAGTTCTATTAAGGTAAAGCCACGCCTTACAGAGGAGTAGTTGTTGCCGTCATCCCGTAGTGTCTTTATACGGGATCTGTTGTTTATAAAATTAAGGGTCATACTGGAAGGTTTGCTGGCGCGAAGCGTTCCAATATCTGTCGTTTTCCTCTTTTTTAATAACAACAGATCCTGGACTACAACTTTCCAGGATGACAATGTAAAACAACCATTTCCTTTACCTCTTAATAACCCACCTAATCGGCCCATACACGCGTTTTTCATTACACCCACCATTTTTGATAAATTTTGCTACAACTCAAAATTTATCAAAAAAAAAAACGAGTCAAGCCCTTTTAAAATTGCCAGCCAACAAACGCCATAATTGTCCGCATTTTTCCACAAAACCAGTCCCTCTGTGCCCCGATAAGCACCCAAATAAAGTAAAATATAAATATGTCCCAAGAAACACAAAACGCTACTCCGCGCCACGTCGCTATTATTATGGACGGCAACGGCCGCTGGGCCAAGGAACGCCACTTTCCGCGCTTGGCCGGGCACCGCGCCGGGGCCAACGCCGTAGAACGCACCATACAGGCCGCCAAAAAGGCCGGAGTGGAATTTTTGACCTTATACGCCTTTTCTACGGAAAACTGGTCGCGCCCGCAGGACGAAATAGACGGCCTTTTTAAACTCTTGGAACAAACCTTGGACCGCTACGCCAAGGATGCGGACAAACACGGCGTAAAATTGCTAATTAGCGGCAGCCGGGAAAAACTCCCCCCCGCCATTTTGCAAAAGATTGACAGTGCCATTTCCTCCACCGCACAAAATACATCCTTAACCCTTAACTTGGCGCTTAATTATGGCGCCCGGCAGGAAATCACGCACGCCGTAAACGCCCTTTTAAAGCAAGGCAAAACCGCCGTTACAATGGCGGATATTTCCGCCGCGCTCTACCAGCCCGCCCTGCCGGACCCGGAGTTAATTATCCGCACTTCGGGCGAAGAACGGTTATCCAACTTTTTATTATGGCAAGCCGCGTATAGCGAGTTTTATTTTACCCCGGTGCTTTGGCCGGATTTTGACGAAACGGAATTTAATAAAGCCCTCGCCGAATATTCCCACCGCACGCGCCGCTTTGGGGGCGTATGACTTCCCCGATTACCCGCTCCCGCGCCGAGGAAATGCTCGCGCGCATTAAACGCTTTGCCACCGCGTCCACCAAAAAGCAAATGCACGAAAAATTTGGCATTTGCACGGATAAGGCCGTCGGTACCCCGGTTACCACCTTGCGCGCCTTGGTAAAGGGCCTGCCGCGCCCGGACCAAGACCTCGCGGAAGCGTTATGGGAAAGCGGCATCCACGAAGCGCGCATTATGGCCTCTATGCTGGCGGACCCCGCGCAAATGTCGCGCGACAAACTGGACGACTGGGCAAGTGAACTTAATTCCTGGGATATTTGCGATTTATGTTGCGGAAACCTGTTTTCCAAGGTCAAGGATCCCTTAAAACTGGCCGAACGCTGGATAAAAAAAGAGGACGAATTTGTCCGCCGCGCGGGCTTTTCCATTATCTGCTCCCTAGCCTTGCCACGCGCAAAAACCACGGACGAAGCCCTCATTAAACTCTTGCCGCTTATCAAAAACCACTCGTGCGACCCGCGCCCAATGGTGCATAAAGCCGTCAACTGGGCCTTGCGCAATATCGGCAAGAAAAACCCGCGCTTAACCCCGCGCGCCGTGGCGTGCGCCAACGAAATTTTGGATTTGTACCCCGATAACCGCTCCGCCCGCTGGGTAGCCACCAACGCACTGTGGGAGTTAAACTTACCCAAAACCAAAGCAATGGTGGCCAAACGAAAATGACTTTTTCTATCCGTCCCGCCCAATTAACCGATTTACCGCAACTTTTGCTACTAGCCCAAGAAGCCCGTGCGCTTTTAAAGGATCGCCGGATTAACCAATGGCAGGACGGCTATCCGTCCGAAACGGTTTTGCGTGCTGACATCCGCTGTCAGACAGGTTATGCTCTGGCCGATGGGCCCAAGGTGTTGGGCTATTTTGCACTTACCTTTGGTACAGAGGAAACCTACGCTCGTATTGAAAACGGCCGTTGGACCACGCCAGAACCGTACGGCGTTTTGCACCGTATAATGGTAAGTCAAAAACTACGGGGGCAACACGCCGCACAAGATATTTTTGATTTTTGGCTTCAACAAACCAAGTCTAAAAATTTCACAGCCTTGCGCGCCGACACGCACCCCGATAACCGCCCTATGCAACATCTCTTCCTCAAAAACGGCTTTACCCCGTGCGGAACAATTTTTGTGCGCAACGGGCAAGTGCGAACGGCGTTTGAAAAAAATATCCCCTAAAAACCTGTTTTTTCCCTCTGCTAGTGCGCCCCAATATGGTAAAATAAAGATATGCTATTACCGAGAATCATTACTGCCCTGATTGGGATTCCTGTTGTTTTGGCCGCTATCCACTTTGGCGGCGTGATTTATATGGCCTTTGTCGGCTGTGTAATTCTGTTCTGTTTGTATGAATACGGCCTCGTGCTTACCGCCGGAAAAAAGCCCGTCCATATGACGGCGTTGGTCCTCTTCGGCCTGTTAATGGCTGCGGTGGCCATTGTCGGGCGGATGCCTTGCGCTTCCGAACTGCCGGACAATTTGTACCCCTTTGCTATCAGCGTAGTAACCTTTGGCGTATTATTGTTTGAAGTATTAACCCCCAAACGCTCGTGGGACCGTGTTTGCAACACCTTTACGGGCGTATTTTTTATGCCGTGGGCGTTAGCGCACCTTATCAACCTGCGCGACATTCCGCAATACGGCGAATATTTAACCCTTTTTATGATTATTACCGTCTGGGTAAGTGATACGGGCGCATATTTCTGCGGCCGCCTGTTGGGCCGCCACAAGTTAAATGTGGAAGTCAGCCCCAAGAAAACCTGGGAAGGCGCTATTGGCGGCACCCTGCTTGCTGTCGGCGCGGCCGTGCTTATGGCTCATTTGTTCTTATCTACTGTGCTTACGGTTAAAACCGCCATTATTTTGGGCCTGTTAATTGCCGTAGTGGGCCAAGTGTCCGATTTGGCTGAATCCGTGATAAAACGCTCCACGGGCGTAAAGGATTCCTCCAATTTACTCCCCGGCCACGGCGGCTTTTTGGACCGCTTTGACTCTTATTTACTCTTGGCGCCGCTCTTTTATTACGTGGTTCTTTACACCATTAAATTATGAAGAATATCGTAATTTTAGGCTCCACCGGCTCTATCGGCACCTCTTCCTTGGACGTAATTGCACGGCTGGGCGAAGAATACCGTGTAATAGCGTTGTCGGCCAATAACAATACCGATTTATTTCTAAAACAGTTGCACACCTTTAAACCGCGCTTTGCGGCGGTGCTGAACCCGGCCAGTTACGAAAAAATCAAGGACCAGGTTCCCGCCGGAACGCGCCTTTTGCCTCCCGAAATTGAAAGTTTAATGTTTATGGCTTCGTTACCCTCCGCCGATTTAGTGATTAACGGCGTAGTCGGGGCCGTAGGCTTTCAACCCTTGGTAAGCGCTATCAAAGCCGGAAAAACGGTTGCCCTTGCCAACAAGGAACCAATGGTAATGGCGGGCAAGACTTTAATGAAGGAGTGCGAACGCTGGGAAGCGGCTATTTTGCCCGTGGACAGCGAGCCCTCGGCCATTTTTCAATGTTTGGCCGGATTGGCTGATGAACACTCCTACCACCAGCACGAAAAGGATATTTCCCGCATTTTTTTAACGGCGTCCGGTGGGCCCTTTGCCAAGCGCAAGGCGGCTCTTTCCACCGTTACGCCTGCCGAGGCCTTAAACCACCCGCGCTGGCATATGGGCAAAAAAATCACCATAGATTCGGCCACCCTTATGAACAAGGGCTTTGAATCTATTGAAATTATGAACCTTTTTAATTTGCCCGAGGAAAAGGTGCAAATTGTAATTCATCCGCAATCTATCGTCCACTCGGCGGTGGAATTTAACGACGGGGCCATTTTGGCGCAAATGGGCGAGCCGGATATGCGCGTACCGATTCAGTACGCCATTACGTACCCGCACCGCGCCCCGGGCCCGGTCAAAAAATTAAATTTATTTGAAGCCGCCAAACTGGAATTTTTTGAGCCGGATTTTGAGCGTTTCCCGTGTTTGGCGTTGGCCTTATCCGCCTACCGCCAAGGCGGCATTATGCCCGCCGTATTAAGCGCGGCGGACGAAGTGGCCGTAGAAGCGTTTTTGAAGGAGCAAATCAAGTTTACCGATATTGCCAAACTGATTTACACCGTACTTAAAGGCGCCCCTCAAACGTCCGGAGACGCAACCCTTAACCAAGCGTTGGACGCTGACGCGTGGGCGCGCGAAACCGCGCAGGCTTGCTTGGCGGACAAAACCTATAAAAAGGCCGCTATTTAGGAGAACAAATGTTATTATCCATTATTGCCGTTATCGTTGCGTTAAGCCCGATTGTCATCGTGCACGAGTTTGGGCACTATTTGGCCTGCCGTTTAACAGGCATCCGCGTAAATGAATTTGCCTTTGGGTTTGGCAAAATCTTGTGGCACAAAAAAGTGGGAGATACGGACTATCAGGTCCGCGCTGTCCCCTTTGGCGGCTTTGTAGAGCCCGCCGGACCGATGTTCCACCCGCAGGACGCCCCCGAACCGCCTAAGCCGTATGAATTTGCGGCAAAAAAATGGTACGCCAAATTCTTTATGGTGGTAAACGGTGCGCTGTTTAACTACTTGCTGGCCGCGCTTATCTTTGGCGTGCTTATCTACATTAAAGGGATGCCGGAAACCGACGCGATGAAAATGCCCGCCGTTATCGGGGCCGTGGCAGAGGGTTATCCCGCGGCGCAACTAGACCTGAAAGCCGGAGACAAAATTTTGACTGTAAACGGCGTACAAACGGACAACTGGCTCCAAGTGGTGGAAGAAATCGGCAAGCGTACCGGCGATTTAACGCTTACTTACGCGCGCGGCGAAAACACCTTAACCGCCACCGCCAAGGCAGACTCCTTTAAAAAGGATGCCCCCACCGTACTGGGCGTAACCGTGGAAGCGTTATACATCCCGGTGCCGTGGTGGAAGGCCGCGGGACTCGGTTTCTACCAATGCTACTACTGGACGAAGTTTTCGCTTTCCTCTTTAACGCAAAGTTTCCTTAAAAAGAAAGCGCCGGAATTGGCGGGCCCGGTGGGCATTGTAAATATTATCCACCAAGCGGTACACCGCAGTTTACTGGATTTTGTATTTTTGATTGCTATGCTGTCCGTAGCGGTAGGGATGTTTAACTTATTCCCTATTCCGATATTGGACGGCGGCTACGCCCTTGTCTATTTATGGGAAGGGCTAACCAAAAAACTGCCGACCGAAAAAACCCTTAATATTGCGGTAAATATCGGTATGTATTTGTTAATTTTGCTCGTGGTTTATGCCACTTATTCGGACGCAAAACGTATCTTCTTTAAGCCCAAAGCCGCCGTGGCGGCGCAGGCCGCGCCCGAACAAGCACCCGCGGAGGCGGAAAATGTACAAGAGTAGAGAAGTAAAAGTCGGCCCGTATATTTTGGGAACCGGCCACCCCGTGCGCGTACAAAGTATGTGCAATACAGACACGCGCGACGCCGTCAAAACGGCAGCGCAAATCTGCGCGTTGGAGGACGCCGGATGCGAAATCAACCGCGTAGCCGTGCCCGATATGCAAGCGGCGCAGGCGATTGGCGAAATCAAAAAGCGTATTCACTCCCCCCTCGTGGCGGATATTCACTTTGATTATAAACTGGCCTTGGAAGCCATTAAACAAGGCGTAGATAAAGTGCGCATTAACCCCGGCAACATTGGTGCGGTGGAAAACACCAAAGAGGTGGTAAAAGCCGCGCTGGACCACGGCGTGGCAATCCGCATTGGGGTAAACGCGGGAAGCGTAAAATATTTAAAAACCGTTCAGGGCAAAATGGACCTGACCGACGAAAAATGGGCCGAAGTTATGGTAAACGAAGCCCTGGAACAGGCCAATATTTTGGAACAGTTAAACTTTAAAAACGTAGTCGTTTCGTTAAAGTCAGACAGTTTCAAACGCACGGTACTGGCCAACGAACTTTTTGCCAAACAAAGCGATATTCCCCTGCACATCGGGCTTACCGAAGCGGGCAGTTTTTTAAGCGGCACGGTCAAAAGTGCCGTGGCCCTAGGAACTCTTTTACAAAAGGGGATCGGCGCGACGATTCGCGTTTCCTTAACCGAGGACCCGCGTATGCAAGTGCGCACCGCGTATGAAATTTTAAAGGCCCTCGGACTGCGCGAATACGGCCCGAACCTGATTTCCTGCCCCACCTGCGGGCGCACCCAAGTGGACGTAACGGGCACGGTACACGCCTTGGAAGAGAAGATTTATTCCAACAAGGACCTGTTAAAAAAGGCCACCGGGCTTAAAATTGCCGTGATGGGCTGTATTGTAAACGGCCCGGGCGAAGCGCGCGATGCGGACTTTGGCATTGCGGGCGGCAAAGGCGAAGGGTTATATTTTGAACACGGTCAAACGATGTTCAAACTCCCGCAAGAAAAATGGGTTGATTTCTTAATTGATAAAATCAACACTTGGAAAAAATAAATGAATCCGTTTTTTGATGAGACAAATTTCACTTTATATCACGGAAATTGTTTGGATATATTAAAACAAATTCCAGACAACTCTATTGATATGGTTTTTGCAGATCCCCCTTATATGCTTTCTAATGGAGGATTTTCCATACAATCCGGCAAGAGAGTTTGTGTAAATAAAGGTGAGTGGGATAAAAGCAATGGATTTAGTGCGGATTTTAAATTTCAAAATGAGTGGATTGAGTCTTGTAAGCGCATTTTAAAACCAAGTGGTACTATTTGGATAAGTGGAACTTATCACTCTATATATCAATGTGGTTTTGCCTTGCAACTCAACGGATATCATATTTTAAATGATATTGCGTGGTTCAAGCCCAACGCTGCCCCTAATTTAAGTTGTCGTTTTTTTACGGCTAGCCACGAAACTTTAATATGGGCAAGAAAAGATAAAAAAGCCAAGCATACATTTAATTATGAATCTATGAAAAATGGACAATGGACGGAAGATTTTTTAAAAAAGCCTAATTTACAAATGCGTTCTGTTTGGGCAATAAATACACCCAAAGCAAGCGAAAAAACTTTTGGGAAACACCCGACGCAAAAGCCCTTTGATTTACTTAGACGCATTGTTTTGGCAAGCACAAATCAAGGAGACACTATTTTAGATCCCTTTACTGGGAGTTCTACTACTGGGTTGGCGGCTTTCTTTTATAAACGAAAATTTATTGGAATTGACATAGAGGAAAAATACCTTGACTTATCCATAAAACGATTCCAAGAATTAAAAAATAGGAAATAAAATATGAAGACTGGTGGAATTGGTGGCGCTAATACTAAAACAGGATTAGCCTTTGAAGGAAAGACGGATATTCTAACTTTTTTGTCCAAACAAAAAGATTATTCCGTAGATGGAAATGTCATTAAATTTAAGGGAGAGGAAGTTGCAAGAACATATAAAAAATTCGCTTTTTATAAATTTTTGGAAGAAAATAATATTGACTGGAAGCAAATTATTTCTAAACGTCTTTTACCTGATGATTCTATTTTTGTGATTATCAAAAATACCCTCTACATCATTGAGGTAAAATTTCAGCAAGTTGCAGGTTCCGTAGATGAAAAGTTGCAAACTTGTGATTTTAAACGTAAACAGTATCAAAAATTATTAGCACAACTTAATATTGATGTGGAATACATTTATATTTTGAGTGATTGGTTCCGTAAATCTGAATACAGAGATGTTTTAGATTATATACACTCCGTACATTGCTTTTACTATTTTGAATATCTACCATTAGAAAAAATAGGATTGCCTGTACCTACAATTTAATTAAATAAAAAGGACACAAAATGAAATTATCAAACTATTATATTCCTACGTTAAAGGAAGCCCCCAAGGATGCGGATAACCTTTCCGCCAAATTAATGATTCGCGCCGGGCTCGTGCGCAAGTTGGGCAGTGGTCTCTATGAGTGGCTGCCACTCGGCTTTAAGGTGCTTAAAAAAGTAGAGCAAATCATCCGTGAGGAAATGAACCGCGCGGGCGCCAACGAAATTTGGATGCCGATTATCCAACCCAAAGAACTTTGGGAAGAAAGCGGCCGCTGGGAACACTTTGGCGACCAACTGTTAAAACTGGAAGACCGCAAGGGCGCGGGTTTCTGCGTTTCCCCCACCGCCGAGGAAGAAGTAACCGACCTCGTGCGCAAGGATTTATCTTCTTACAAGCAACTCCCGGTCTGCCTGTACCAATTTGCAACTAAATTCCGCGATGAAATCCGCCCCCGTTTTGGCGTGATGCGCTCCCGCGAGTTTTATATGAAGGACGCCTATTCCTTCGCCGCCACCGACGCGCAGGCCGACGAGTGGTACAAAAAAATGTACGATGCCTACCAGCGCATTTTTACGCGCTGCGGCTTCAAATTTAAAGCCGTGGAAGCCGACACCGGGGCTATCGGCGGGAATTTCTCCCACGAGTTTATGGTGCTGGCCGACAACGGCGAGGACGCTATCGCGGATTCCGACTGCGGTTACGCCGCCAATACGGAAAAAGCCGCCGTCAAATGCCCGGAATTTCCGCCCGTAAACGAGGCCGAACTCTTGCCTATGGAAAAGGTAGCCACCCCCAAAGCCTACACCATTGAAGATGTGGCCACTATGCTCAATGTGCCGACCTCTAAACTGATTAAACTCCTCCTCTTTATGGCGGACGGCAAACCCGTGGTAGCCTTAATGCGCGGCGACCACGAACTAAACGAGCCCAAATTCCGCGCGTTCTTAAAATGCACCGAACTGGTAAAGGCCGACGAGGAAACTTATACCAAGGTTACGGGTTCCTTTGTGGGGTTTGCGGGTGCACAAGGCTTAAAGGAAAAACACCCCGAACTGCCCATTTACGCCGACAACTATGTAAAGGGCGTGATTAACGGTGTTTCCGGCGGGAACGAAAAGGACGTGCATATGAAGAACGTTACCCCTCTGCGCGATATTAAGGTAGATGCGTATTGCGATTTAAAGATTGCCTCCGCAGGCGATATTTGCCCCCATTGTGGCAACCCCTTTACCTTTACGCGCGGCATTGAAGTAGGCCACGTTTTTAAACTGGGCACCAAATACTCCAAGGCAATGAACGCCACTTTCTTGGACGAAACCCAAAAGGCCCAACCGATGATTATGGGTTGCTACGGCATTGGCGTAGGCCGCGTGGTGGCCGCCGCCATTGAGCAATCTCACGACGACAACGGTATTATTTGGCCGGCGCCCTTGGCTCCGTTTGATGTTGCCTTGGTCGCCATTGATTACCACTCCAACCCCGATGTTAAAAAGCACGCGGACGAAATTTGCGCCGCCTTGGAAGCCAAAGGGTTAGAGGTGCTGCTGGACGACCGCGACGAACGCGCGGGTATTAAGTTCAAAGATATGGACCTCATTGGTCTGCCGCACCGCTTGGTGGTCAGCAGCCGCACGGTGAAGGACGGCCAATGCGAATATAAAAAGCGCACCGACAAAGAAGCCGTCCGCTGGAATTTGTCCGAAGCGGTGGATAAGTTATTAGCCGCCACGGGCAAATAAAGTTATTTGAGTATGACAAAAAACCCGGCCAAGCGCCGGGTTTTTTGTGTGTATAAGACGCGCACCCCAATTACCGGGCACAATTAAAGTCGTAGGCTTCCGATGTGTGCCCCTCGCTATAACTATTATAAGTTTCTAATCCGGAAAAACTGGAACAAATGCGGTGGCCCAGTTTGTCCTCCGTTCTGGTCCAACAGCGGTAGCAGGCGGACTCGTGGTATTTCTCTAAACTTAAATTGCGGATAACATCGGTACATTTAATAGCAATAGAGCCTTTGTAATTAATAACCGTACACGAAATTTTGCCGTTTTCAGCCCCCATACCATTGGCAGAAATCCTGAAATCCGGCGGGAAGGAAACGGATAAATTTTTAAAATTTCCATAATGCCCCGTCTGCATTTGCTTTACCTTTTGGGCCTCGTCCACTCCTCGCACAATGCCATACATAGCGGCCATACGGCTTACGCCCACCGCCACCTGATACTCGGGCACCGCATACGCCGCCAATATGCCAATAATTAAAACAACTACCAACAGTTCTATAAGGGTAAAGCCACGGCTTACAGAGGAGTAGTTGTTGCCGTCATCCTGGAAAGTAGTAGTCCAGGATCCGTGGTTGTCGTGGTCGTCATTCCCGAGTGTCGTAGTCGGGAATCCGTTGTTTATAAAATTAAGGGTCATACTGGAAGGTTTGCTGGCGCGGAGCGTTCCAGTATCTGTCGTTTTCCTCTTTTTTAATAACAACAGATCCTGGACTACTACTTTCCAGGATGACGATGTAAAACAACCTTTTTCTTTACCTCCCAATAACCCACCTAATCGGCCCATACACGCGTTTTTCATCACACCCACCATTTTTTGATAAATTTGCTACAACTCAAAATTTATCAAAAAAAAAAAACGAGTCAAGCCCTTTTAAAGTGTACCAGCCAACAAACGCCCTTTCCAAACAAAAAGAAAGGGAACCCGCAGCACAGGTTCCCTTCCAGTTAAGCGTTTACACGCTTTTAAAACCGCATCCCGAGCCGCAAAAAGAGCGAGTGGAATTGCAGGTCCTTGTCGCGGCCAAAGTCGGACAAGTGTTTATCGCTGATAAACGCATAGGTATAGCGGTATTCCAACCCGGCGAACAAATCGCTGGAAATGTCATACTGCAAACCTAACCCCGCGTAAAAACCCGTACCCCATTTGTCCTTGCTGGAACGGTCGCTTGCTGTGTCGGTGGTGGTCTTCATACGCGCTTGCATCATCCCCCAGCCCATCGGCACATAAACGCGCCAATTATCCCACGCGTTTAAGGTGTAGCGCCCGCCCAAGGCAACAGAGTGCAAGTAGAAGTCCTTATAGTTGCGGGCAACGCCGTCTTTGTTGTGGCTCTTGGTGCCCGGGTGGAGCATCATATAATCAAGCCCCATTGCAAAGTTGGGCGTCATATTCCACAGCATATTCATATTTGCACCGAAGCCGTTTTTGGCGTAGCGGTCTTTGCGGTCGTCTTTATTAAACGTATAAGCCACACCACCCGCCACGGATACTTCCATTTTCCGCTCGTTCACGCGCGCGGCCTTGCTGGGCGTATATTCGTCATACAGCACCGCGTTGGTGGTGGTAGAACCCTTGGAGTTCGTAACCGTTTGCTCCATTACCCCATAGTCCGAAGTACCGCGTTTGTTGGTTTCGGACACTTTATACACATTTGTAGTAGTGGTACTGGCGTTCAGGCTGGGTTCGCCCTTCTTCAAGGACGCTTGGTTCGCTTTTTGCGTGGCTGCGGCACCGGCTTTATGTTGGTAAGCCGCACCGGACGATTTGCCCCCTTGGGCAGAAACGGACGAGGCACCCAACACCAGCGCCAACGCCGCAATTAATACAGTTTTCTTCATTTTTCCCCCTGTAAAATACTGCTGTTTGGTTACTGCTGCTACCCTTTAATTTTAAACAACGCTTCACCCCCGCGCAACCGCAAAAAGGGGTTAGTTTGCATAAAAAAACCCGGGTATCATTCCGGGCCGGATATATTTTTATAGACGCCTTATAACTTCTTTTGCCGAAGCGTTCCCTTGTAGGCATCTTCCCCCCACTCGCCTACATAGGCAAAACCTTTTTCCTCGTAATAGGCGTTAATTTTTTTCGCTCCGGCCTTACAATCCAGCCGTAAATAATGCTTTTTATTTTCGCGCGCTTTTACCTCGGCTTTGCGCAGAAATTCGGCCCCTGCGCCCGACTTATCCACCGCGGCAGCCAAGTTATGTACATACCACGCGGGGAGTTTTTCATAATCTTGCCAACGTGGGTCCTTGTCTAATAAAACGGCCGAGGCCACCAAGCGGGAGCCTTCAAACAAGCCCCACAACTGCCCCCGGCGGGCGGCGTTTTCAAAATACGCTAAATTATAATGGGATAAATAATGCGCGCGGGCCCATTGGTCAATGCCGTTGTTTTCAAACCAAGTTACGCGCTCCTCCACCAGTGCAAAAGCCTGCTTGGCCTGCGCCGGGGATAACTGAATAAAAGTAGTTGCCATATATTTATTATACCTTTTAGTATATATTTGACACATCACTCCCTATATGTTATGATATGAGTGTTCTAGAAAGAGCGGCTTGGCAACAAGCCGCTCTTTCCTTAATAAGGCTCTACAAAAGGAGTAGATATGAGAGACCCCAAAACCATTGAAGAAACCGTAGCCCGCGCCCTTGCCCAGCAAGACGTGGAACTGGTGGATTTAATCATCCAAAACCAAGGCAAAAAGAAACTTTTACAGTTTTTCGTAGATAAAACCGGCGGCGTAACGCTGGACGACTGCGGCGAACTGACCGACAAGATTGATTCCATTTTGGAAATGGAAAACTTGATTGACGGCGCTTACATTTTGGAGGTATCCTCCCCCGGTTTGCAACGCGTACTTAAAAAGCCCGCGCATTTTAAACGCTTCGTCGGCCAACGCGCCAAAGTTGTGCTTAAAATCCCGTTGGAAGGCCGCGGCAGTTTTACGGGCGTTATCGCCTCGGCGGACGACGACCACTTTGTGCTTGATGACGGAACCAACCAGTTCCGCTTCGCGTACGACAATATCAAGAAGGCCAATCTGGACCCGGTCCTTGAATTTTAACCCCGCCGCGGTATTAAACCGGGCAAAAAGGAGATTATCAAAATGGAAGGAAGTGCAAAAGATTTAGTTTTAGCGTTGGAAGGTTTGGAAAGAGAAAAAAACATCAAACGCGAAGACATTTTAAAAACGATTGAAGACGCCCTCGTCTCCGCCTTGCGCAAAAACTTGGGCAAAACCGCCCAAATTTCCGCCAAGATTGACGTGGAAAGCGGCTCTATTAAGGCGTTCCAAACCTTAAACGTGGTAGATGTGGTAACAAACCCGGAAATGGAAATTGACGTAGAAGGCGCCAAAAAATATTTAAAGGCCCCCAAAGCCGGCGACGTGGTAACCATTACCTTGGAAGTGGAAGATTTTTCCCGCATTGCGGCGCAAATCGCCAAACAAGTGTTAATCCAAAAGGTCCGCGGTATTGAACGCGACAACTTCTACAAAGAATTTAAACCCCGCGAAGGCGAAGTAATCACGGGTTCCGTGCGCCGCTTCTCCGACCGCGACATCATCGTAGATTTGGGCAAGGTGGAAGCCATTTTGCCGTATTGCGAACAAATTAAAAAGGAACGCTATGTAAACGGTTCCCGCGTAAAAGCCATTATTGCCAAGGTGCTTAACCAAAACGATTTGGCCAACATTGGCGATGACCCGGTTCTCTCCCGCTACAAATCCGCCGCGTTCAAAATGGACAAAGGCCAGCGTGGACCTTACGTCATTTTGTCCCGTGCCAATGGCAAGTTCTTGGAAGAACTTTTTAAAGTGGAAGTGCCCGAAATCAACGAAGGCATTGTGGAAATCAAAAACGTACAGAGAGACCCCGGCTTCCGCGCCAAAGTGATGGTGTCCAGCATTGACAGCAAGATTGACCCTATTGGCACTTGCGTCGGTATGCGTGGCATCCGCATCCGCGCGGTAATGAACGAACTTTCCGGCGAACGCATTGACCTTATCAACTATTCCGACGATATTTCCACCGTTATTATGAACTCTTTGGCCCCGGCTAAGGCGGACTTCGTAAAAATTGAAAGCCTGAGCGAAAAGAAGGCCACCGTTATCGTGCCGGACGACCAGTTGGCTATCGCCATTGGTAAAGATTGGCAGAACATTAAATTGGCCTCCAAACTCACGGGTTGGAACTTGGAAGTAAAGAGCGAATCCCAAAAAGCGAAGGAAGGCAAAGAAGCCACCGCCGCCGTACAGGCCACCTTGGCTGACGTAGAAGGCATCGGCCCCAAAATGGCGGAAGTCTTGCAGAAATCCGGCTTTACGACCGTAGAACAAATCGCCGCGTTGGACGTGGAACACTTGTCCACCGTGCAGGGCATCGGCGAGAAAACGGCCGCAAAAATTATTGAAGGCGCTAAAAAATATTTAGCGGACAAGTCCACGCAGGAGGAAACTAATGACGACAAAGAAAACAACTAATACAGACGAAGAATCCTCCGCAAAGAAGAAAACGGCCACTAAAAAGACGACCGCTAAAAAAGCAACCGCCAAAACGACGGCTGCCAAAAAAACGACGGCTAAAAAAACGACCGCTAAAACTACTGCCACCAAAAAGACGACGGTTAGAAAAACGCACGCCAAAACGACGACCGCTAAAAAAGCGGCCGCAAAACCCGTTGCCGAAGAAGTAAAAGCGGAAACCGTGCAAGCGGCCCCCGTTCAACCCGCGGTGGAAGCGAAACCCGCCCACCAGCCGGAACAAAAACCGACGGTAAAACCGGCCCCGGTTGAAAATACGCCGAAGCCGGCCCCAGTGGCTGCTGCGCCGAAACCCGCGCAAGTAACGGCTGCCCCTAAACCGGCACCCGTGCAACAACCTGCGCCGCAAAACAACCGCCCTGCCCCGGTGCAAAATAGCCGCCCGCAAGGGCAACAGAACGGCAGACAGCAAGGTCCGCAGGGCCAAGGTAACCGTCCGCAAGGACAGAATAGCCGTCCGCAGGACCGCCCGCAGAGCCAAGGTAGCCGCCCGCAGGGTCCGAGACACGGACATCATCATAACGAAGCCCCTGTACAAGCGGCTCCGGCCAACGACCCGAAAGTAATCCGCATTGTCGGTCTGCCCACGGTAAAAGAATTGGCCGAAAAGATGAACATCAAAACGAACGATTTTATCAAAAAGTTAATGATGATGGGCATCTTCGCCACGATTAACCAGCGCTTGGAAAAAGATATGTTGGAACTGATTGTGGACGAGTGCGGCTTTAAGGCGGAACTGGCGGAAGAAGATTTAAGCAAAGAAACCGTCGCTCTTATGGAAACGCCGGACGATCCGGCCTCGTTAAAACCCAGAAGCCCGGTTATCACCATTATGGGCCACGTGGACCACGGTAAGACCAGCCTTTTGGACGCTATCCGCAAGTCCAACGTCGTCGCGGGTGAAGCGGGCGCCATTACGCAGCACATCGGCGCGTACCGCGTAACCACGCCGCGCGGCACCCTGACGTTCTTGGACACCCCCGGGCACGAAGCCTTTACGGCAATGCGTGCGCGTGGGGCACAGGCCACGGATATCGTGGTACTCGTTGTGTCTGCCACGGACGGCATTATGCCGCAGACCATTGAGGCTATGGAACACGCCAAAGCCGCAGGGGCTCCTATCATTGTGGCAATTAACAAAATTGACCTTCCCGGCGCCAACCCGGACCGCGTCAAGCAGGACTTGGCCGCCCGCGGTTTAGTGCCCGAAGAGTGGCAGGGCAACACCATTTATGTAGAAATTTCGGCTAAAAAACATATCAATATTGATAAACTCTTGGAAATGATTTCCTTGCAGGCCGAAATGATGGAACTCAAAGCCAACCCGGACCGCCCGGGCGTGGGTGTAATTTTGGAAAGTAAGCGCGATAACAAACGCGGCGTTGTAGCCACCGTACTCGTGCAAAAGGGTACGATGAAGGTCGGCGACCCGTTCCTCGTGGGCACCAACTATGGCCGCATCCGCGCGCTGATTGACGAAAATTCCCAACGCTACCAAAAAATCGGCCCAAGCGTTCCTGCGGAAATTTTAGGTATCAACGGCGAACCGCCGCAGGTAGGCGATACGCTCTACATTATGGAGAGCGAAAAGGAAGCCCGTTACGCTGCCGAAAAGCGCAAACTGGCGCAAAAAGAAGACTCCCAAGCGCACCGCAAACAAGTTTCGTTAATGAACTTGGCGCAAAAGGATGAAAATGGCAACCGCGTCAAAAAGTTGAGCCTTATCTTAAAGGCCGACGTACAGGGCTCCATTGAAGCCATTAAAGACGCGCTGTTGCGTATTCCGTCCGACGAGGTGGAACTGGATATTATCCTTTCTGCTCCGGGCAATATTAACGAGTCCGATATTTTGCTCGCTAAGGCCAGCAACGCGGTGGTAATCGGTTTTCACGTGGACGTAGAAAACAAAGCCCACGCCGAAGCCGAACGCGAAGGCATTGAAATCCGCCTTTACACCATTATCTTTGAACTGTTGGAAGATATCAAGGCCGCTATGGAAGGCTTGTTGGAACCCGATGTGGTGGAAACGGTTGTAGGTACGGCCACCATTAAAAAGGTAATGAAACTCAGTTCCGGCTTGATTTCCGGCTCGCTCGTAGATAGCGGTAAAGTAGTCCGCGGCTACGAAGTGCGTGTGAAACGCAACGGCGAAGAAGTGGGCCACGGTAAAATCGGCGGCTTAAAACGCTTCAAGGACGACGTAAAGGAAGTTGAAAAAGGATATGAGTGCGGTATCTTGATTGAGGGCTTCAAGGGCGTAGCCGAAGGCGACGTGATTGAATGCTTCCGCAAAGATAACGTAACGCGCAGAATTAAGATGT
>NZ_DJOA01000052.1:0-25132 GCF_002437085.1 Candidatus Avelusimicrobium stercoris
CAAGCCCTTTACAATAAACAGCCAAAAAGGCAACGACAAAAACAACATTGTGTAATTGTCATCCCCGAGGAATTTAGTCGGGGATCTGTCGTTTCGGAAGGGAGCAACCACGGCAAAAAACAGATTCCCGACTACGACAGTCGGGAATGACAACAATAAAAGTCATCCTCAATTTAGTTCAGGAACTACATCTTGGGTCGTTCGTTGTTGTCTAAAAGGTCATACTGGAAGGTTTGCCGGCGCGGAGCGTTCCAGTATCTGTTGTTTTCCTCTTTTTTATTAACGACAGATCCTGGACTACGACTTTCCAGGATGACGGCAACTACAATACAAAAGACAAACTATATAATCGGTAGATTCTGAAAACCCTGCGGGCCGCACCCTAGCGGTCCGCCACTCTTGTTCTTGGGTAAAAAAGGACACTCCTTTTACGGTAGGACTTCAAAGGCAAGGCTGGCTGATTCGCCGTGGCACGAAACCGATAAGGTATGCTTGCCCTCTTGCAATGGCCACCAGTTTTGGCAGGACGAACCCGGGTGTTTTTTCCCGTCCAAAACCCAGGTACATTTGTCTTCGGTGCACTCTGCCGCCCACTTAACGGCTTGGGAAGCAAGCGGCACGGACGGGTCTATCTTAAAAACATCCTTGTCCGTGGGAGAAACAATTTTTAAGCGCGTAGAAAACGCCTTGTGCCGCCCTGAACAAATACCGGGCAAGTGTGCCCGGTCAAAGGCGCTTTCCTGCGTGTGCGGGCAGTTTTCCCCGGCCAAAAGGCCGCTATCCAAACAAGTCTGCGCACGCACTATACCCTCGGGCACAGAAAACGGCCCAGAGGGATATTTGTCTTGCAAATAAATGGCCAAATCGTGCAAAATCGGTCCCGCACCCGTAATGCCGGACACCTTTTGCATAGAGGTTGCGTCAAAATTTCCCACCCATACGCCCACCGTCCAACGCGCGGTATAGCCAATGGCAAAATTATCCTTGTAATCCTTGGACGTGCCCGTCTTGGCCGCAAACGGGAAGGGCAAAGAAAGCGGCGAATTAAGCCCAAACGCCGGCGCGCGGGCATTATTATCCGCCAAAATATCCGTAACCAAATAGGAAGCCTGCGGGGTAAGCAAACGCGTTTCCCGGCCCGGGGCGCGTATAATAGGGGTTGTAGCAAACAAAACAGGTTTATAAACTCCCCCGCGTGCAAGCGCGGCATAGGCGTTTGTCAGGTCCAACAGGCGCACCTCGCCATTGCCTAATGCCAGCCCCAAGCCGTAAAAATCAGCGGGTTTGGTTAAAGAGGTAAACCCCGCCCGGCGCAAAAGAGCCAATAAATTAAACGTGCCGGAAAGTTCCGCTGCCTTTACCGCCGGGATATTGTACGAGCACGCCAACGCGCGGCGGGCAGATACCCAGCCGTGGTAGTTTTCGTCATAGTTCCGGGGGCGGAATCCCCCCTCAAAAAATGTGTCCTCATCCAAAATCAAACTGGCCGGAGTAAGGCTTCCCCGCTCAAAGGCCAGCCCATATACAAAGGGTTTTAAGGCCGAACCCGGCTGGCGCAAGGCGCGCGCACCGTCCACCTGCCCGCTGTTTTGGGCGTTGTAAAAATCAGCCGAACCCACATAGGCAAGCACCGCCCCGGTGGCATTTTCCAGCACTACCACCGCCCCGTTAGTTACGTTTTGCTCCGACAAGTGCGAAATATAATTTTTTACTACGCCCTCGGCATATAATTGCAAATCTTTATCTAAGGTAGAGGATACTTCCTGCGAATCAGGCGGCAAAAGGGGCTCCAACAGGCGCGTAAAGTGCGGTGCGTCAAACGGGCGGGCGGCAGAACGCAATTCCAACTGCTCGCTCACGGCCAGAGCGTACATTTCCTTATCAATAAACCCGTTATCCAGCATTTTTTTCAGCACCCAATCGCGCCGTTTGAGCGCGCGGGAGAAATGTTTAAGCGGATTATAATAAGTGGGCGATTTGGCAAGTCCCGCCAAAAATGCGGACTGCGACAAGGACAAATCCGCCGCCTGCGTATTAAAATAGAAACGGCTGGCGGCTTCCACCCCTTGCGTTAAATTGCCCAGTTCCAAGAGGTTAAAATATTCCTCCAAAATTTCCTCTTTGGTCATCTGGCGCTCTATTTTTAGCGCACTAAACGCTTCGCGCGTTTTGCCCCAAAAGGTTTTGGGACGGGGCTCCACCGCGCGGGCCAGTTGCTGGGTAATGGTGGACGCGCCGGAAACGACTTCGCCCGCTGTGGTGTTTTGCCACGCGGCACGCAAAATAGCCGCCACATCCACCCCGGAGTGCGTAAAAAAGCGTTTGTCCTCGGCGGCCACGGCGGCGGCTATCAGCCAAGGCGAAACCTCGTTTAACGAAACGGGCAAATAATAGGTATTACGGGCCGACAAAAAGCCGCGGATAGGTGCGCCGTAGCGGTCGTAGATTTGTTTGGACGGCAACAAAAATGCTTCTTCCCCACCCACCAGGCAGGGAAGAAGCACTAAACTTAAAAGTACCGCCAAACACTTTTTCATTATTTAATGATAAGCGTTTCGGTGGCGTTGCGGCCAAAGACGGACGGCTCATACATTTGGCTGGCCCACAGGCACGGATAGGCAAATGTGCCCGGCACCGAAGCAGACACCAAGTAAGAATAGGTGTGCGTGCCGGCGGGCAGATAATCGGCAAACGCGGCCAAGCGGTCGTCGTATTTTTCGCTCCGCTCAAAACCGTTATAATAATCGCCGTTGTCCCCGGCTAATACGGCGCCCTGCGCGGCGGATTCGGTCGCCAGCGAGGTGTTTACAATTTCAAACCCGGCCGGGATAAAATCCTCCACCACCACAAAGTTGCGCGCCGTGGCGTTTTTGACCGTTAAGGTGATTTTATAGCGTTCGCCCGCCACAATTTCGCTCACGGGTTTGCCGTCCAAGGTGGTAATCGCACGGGAAACCGTAAAGCCGCCGTCCACCGGTTTATCATAGCGGCGCGGCTCATACACTTGACCCAAGGTATAATAGAGCGTCCCGGCCCCCTCTTTGGCAAATTTCAAGCGGGCTTCGCCCTTGTTGCCATATACCTCATCAAACGGTACGGAAGCGGTTTTGCTGTCCACACTGCGGCCCTTAAAGGTATTTTGGAGCAAGGTTTTCCCGGCCAGTTTGACGGACGCTTCAAAGTCCGGCGTTACGCTTTCCTGCGCTTGGTAATAGGTGTTTAACGCCTTAAATACAGCGGCGTTTACGTTCGTATTGTTCCAATGGCCTTCGGCGTTTAACTGCGTAAGCAGCCAATGCGCCGTTTGGAACGATTGCTCAAACGGATATTGCGCGTATAACAGCGCATCCAGCGCAAGAGCCGTGCCCTTGGTGTTATCCATATGCAGCCAAGGCATTTCCTGGGGTACGTCAAAATAAGCCGATTCGGGCGTAAAGACGATGCGGTTCAACAAGCGTTGGCCCAAGGCGTTTTTAATGGTTTTAGAGCGGCCCGAAGCCTGCGCGGCCTTTAACAAATACGCTTGCGCCGGGAGCGGCAAAGAGTCCGCCTTGGCATAGAGCGTATTAAAAGCGCTTTGCACATTTCTGCCGTACAAGGCCAGCACATACGCGGCGTAAGCGCGCGCGGTGTCGGTTTCCAAGGAGGAATAACGGTAGGCGCGGGTAGTCTTGGCATAAAAAGCCGTTTCCAACCAAGAGACCGCCTTATCTAATGCCTTGGTTTGCACCCGATAGCCCGCCTTTTTGGCCAAATAGTTTACTTCCAGCGCGTAGGCCGTTACGTACGGGTCAGGCAAAGAAGTATTCTTCCAGTAGCCAAGGCCACCAGAAGCGTATTGGTATTCGGGCAGCAAATCCAAAATTTCCTGCACCTGCTTTTTATACTGCGCGGTATCGCCCAGTTTAAAATCTTCCACCAACTGAGCCCCCGCAATAACGGGCAACGCCTTGGACATTTTTTGCTCCAAGCAATCATACGGATAAGTGAGCAAATAGACCATAGAACCCTTTAAGTTTAAAAGTGCCGTGGAAGCGAGCGAGAGGGTAATTTCGTTATCCGCCGCTTCGTTTAAGTTGCCCGGCTTGTCTAACAATTCTTCCTGTTCTCCCTTCGTAGCCGCATAGACGGAAAGAGTCTGCTTCTTTTCCACCGGGGAAACCGTAAATTTAGAAAGTACGCCGTCCTGCGCCTTGCGTCCCTTTACGCTAAACGCTACGCGCGCTTCGCCGTTGTCCACTGCTTCGCACGCCCAGGCTACTTCCTGCGCTTTGCCCAAGGGCACCGTTACGGTTTTGGTGTCCGGGCCGGATAAGGTTACAGCGCCTTCGGCGCGGGCGGTTACGGTCAGTTCGCCTTTTTTATCCTCGTAGTTATATACAACGGCCCCACAGGAGAACTTATCCCCCTTGCGCGCAAAACGCGGCAGGTTGGGTGTAACCATAACGGGTTTAGACACTTGGATAGACGTTTCTGCCGAGCCGAACTCGTCCGCCGTCAGGGCTACAGCCATTATGCGGAATTTGGTTAGGTTGTCAGGCAGTTTAAATTTCACTTCCGCGCGGCCTTTTTTATCGGTGGTTACCACCGCATTAAAATACGGCGTAAACGCAAAGTTCGTGCGCAAATCTACCCCGCCCAACTTGCTGGCGGCATAGTTTGCCCCGCCGCCCCCGCGGTTTTCGCCTTTTTCGCCAAAGTTACGCTGACCCACCACATACACGCGGTTATCCATCGTAAATACAGACACCGGGCGGGAACCGTAATATTGGTTAAACAAATCCGGCGTCTGGTAATTCGTCAGCGCCAAAACGCCCTCATCCACCACCATAACGGCTACTTCCGCCGGGGTATTCTTCAAATGCGGCTTGGCCGTCAGTTTGAGCGTTACCTCTTCGCCCGGCTGGTAGCGGGTTTTGTCGGTTTTGATAACGGGCGTAATCTTTTTGGAATCGGGCAGGACCGTCAAATTGACATATCCCACCTTGCCTTGCGGTTTACCCAAATCAAGCCCCTTATCGTTCACGGGGTCCGCACTCCGTCCGCGCACCAAGGTTACGCCAACATATACGTTAGGCAGATAATTGGGCTTTACCGGTACTTCCACATAGTCCGCCCCGCCCTTAACAGGCGTAATCCACGCGTCCAAAATGCCCTCGCGTTCCACCGTTACCAATGCCAAGGCGTTTTCATACGGGGATTCTACGGCAATGCGGGCCGTTTTGCCCGGCTTGTAGGAATTTTTGTCCTGTTTCAACACCAACAGGTCATCATCCGTCTTTTGCCAATAAGCCTGCCCCTTGCCATACACCATTACATTAAAGCCACCCAATACGGTGCGGCCCGAGGAGTCCTTGCTGGTAAGTGTTACAAAATAGTTTCCGGCTTCCGTCGGTTTAAAGGACAAGCGTCCGCCGTCCGTGCCAACTTGCAATGTTTGGCTGGGCAAATTGGTTACCTTCTTTTCACTTACCCACTCCAAGCGGCCCGAAAGCCCGGCCTTGCGCACGCTGAACCATTGTTCCTTGCGGATATCCGCCGTAACCGTGGCCGAGGTTCGCACTCCCTTGGGCGTTACCGCCAGCAGGTCCGCCTGAACCGTGTCGCCCAGTTCCACGCGGTCCGTTACCAGTTTAGCCCCCAAGTAAAAGGAAGCGGGGTGAACAAGCACATCGGCGCGGGCAAACAAATCCTGCCGCGCGGGCGACTGCACGCCCAGTTCGGCATATACCGTTACCGGGAAGTCCACCTTCGGCAAGCGGGCAGAAAAATTCAGGGCTCCTTTATCGTCCAAATTACCCGTGGAGTCCAGCAGCAGTTTGCCGTCCTCTTTGTATTCGTCCTCACGCAGGAAATACGGCGTAAAGGTGTAGCCCTCAAAACCTTTGGGCTCAAACCAAGCGCGCATCCGGCGCAGGTTCCATTTGGCCTTGGCGCCCGCCAACGGGGAGCCAAAGTTGTACTGGGCAGAGGCTAAAAATTGGGCCGTATCACCAGAGAAATAAAAATCTTGCTCCGGGCGGAGATTTACCTTAAAATCCGCCTGTTTGACGGCTTCCACCTGGAAACTGTAATACGCGCTGGAAACATCTTGTTGCCCCTTTATCTGCGGGGTAAAGGAAATATCCCAAGAACCCGTATAGGCCGTTTTGGGGATATCAAATTTCAGGTCAAAGGTGCCCATTTGCGAGGAAAGGGTAACATCTTTATTTAGCACCTCTTCGCCGCGTGCGTCGTTAATACGCACCTTTCCGCGCACCGCCTGCGACAATCCCCACGCGCCGCCCTTTAATTGGCGCACGACGCCTTTTAGATATAAGGTTTCGCCGGGGCGGTAAATGCCGCGGTCCGTAAACAGCACGGAGCGCACCGCTTCGGGCTGGGGATTGTAATCGTAATTTAAATTAAAGCGCCACGGTTCAAGGCCGTCGTTCCAAGCACTGCTGACGACCGCATCGCCGCCCGCGCTGGATACAAACGCATACACCACGGGTTGCCCCCACTCGGAGGCAACGTCCAAATTCTTCCAGCCGGGTGCGCGGACAAGGCCGTCCTGGTCGGTACTGCCCGTCCACAAGATTTTGTTGTCTTTGCCACGCAGTTCCACCGCCAAATTAGGCATTGGTTCGCCCGTTTGGAGAGAGGTAGCCCAAAGCAAAATATTTTCGGGCGATGTCTTTAACGTTACCCCCACATCGGTAATATTATCGGTGGAGGACACCCAGCAGCCGTCTTTGCGGTTTTTGTCTTGGAGTTTTACTTGGCTGAAAACAATACTGTCCTTGGCCGTGGGATTAAACTTATTTAAGTCAATAAAGGTTTTAACCGTGCGGTCCTTTACGTCTTTAAAGGTATAAGTGCCGTCAAAGGTGGCGGACGTAAGCGGCTTTTTGGCGCAGTATCCTGCGGAAACCGTATCAAACGGAATAAAATTTTCTTTATTAAAACGCGCCCCGCGCACAGGCAGAGAGGGCGTATTCATTAAATCAATGGGCAAGCGCGGGCTTAAATAACTTTCCAATACGCCAAGCCCGCCCGAAAAGTCCGCCGTCGGGCAATAGCCGGAGTTGGTTATTTTAAAGGTTTTATCTTCACCCAAGGTATTGCCGTAGATATCGCGCAGGTTTTTATTTAAAGTTACGGTAACGGTTTGACCGGGCTTCAAATTAAGGAAGGCAAAGGGCGTGCGGAAATATGCCGCGCCCGTTTTATTATCCACCACGTCATAGCCCAGCGCATCGCCCTCCTGTTCGGAAAGTTGGCGCACGGCGGAGGCGGGTTCCACAGTGGCCGCAGCGGCAAGTTCCTTCAAGCGGACCGGGGTGGAAAAATCCACCGTCGGCGTATAGGGTAAACAACCGTCATTAATTTGGTTTAAAACCGTCAAATTAGGATAGGTATAGAAAGTGGTGTTATAATCCTTTTCCATCCCCTGCGTACCCGTAGGCGCGGGCAATCCCGCCTTTAACGTAAGGGTATAGCGGGTACCTTTTTCCAAGGCGGACAACGGGCTGATAACCGCAATATTTTGTTTGTTATAGTAAGAAAAATCTTTATCGTATTCCAGTTGGCTAATCGGGCGGACAATCAGCGGGACGGTTTTGGTAACATCCGGGCGTTTGGCGGAGGATAAACCCAAACGCTGGCTGAAAGTAGCCTCGGCCGGGACAGTATAGGAAAGTTGAACATATTTAGAAAGTTCGTCCATTTTTACCGGGCGGGTAAATACTACATATAAGGTGGGATTTAGGCTAATCCAATGTTCATCCTTTCGGGGCTGAACGAAATTCACCTCGGGCACCGGGGTAGTAAAGCGGAACGTATAATTTTGCGCCAAGGCCTTACCGCTAACGGCGGATTTAAAACCTGCGGGAACGGTTACGGTATAAGCGGTGGCTTCGGGCCAGTTTTCGGCCGGTTCAAAAATCACCGTTTGCGTGCCGCTATACCGGCAGGAGCCCTTGATTTTGGGCGAAATGGTAATCGGGCAGTTAGACGAGGAAAACTCCGTCTTTTCCCCCAGCGCGGCTACGGGCTGGTTAAACGAAACGGAAACGGAATAACGTCCCCCCGCATAGAGTTTCCCCTTAGGGGAAGCCGACAAAACTTTTAGGGCCGGGGCAGCTGCCAAAGAAGAAAGCGCAGTCCCCGCCACCAACGCCGCCGCCAAAACGGCGCGCAAGATAAAACGGTTTTTCATAAAAATCCTCCTTACTATCTTTGTATTGTACCATTAATAACCTATAAGCGCCACTACCTAACTATTTTTATATTTGGTAAAATATATATAAGAAAAGCACCCAACCAAATGGGGGCTTTTTTTACGCTTTAAGGAGTTTTAGTAAATGGCAAAGGCAGTATCTATTCACGAAAAAAATCCCTTTAAAGGGCGCACTTTGGCGCAATTATTGGTTAAATTTTCCGCCCCGGCGGTGGCCGGGATGTTTGTAAACGCGTTGTACAACATTATTTCCCGTATTTATGTAGGGCAGGATGTGGGAGCGAACGGGCTCGCCGGGATTACGATTTTGTTCCCCCTAGGGCTTTTGTATATGGGGTTCAGTGCGCTTATCGGCGTGGGCGCAAATTCCCTTTTTTCTATCCGCTTGGGCGAAAAGAAAGAAGAAGAAGCCCAGCGCATTTTGGGCAACGCTTTTATATTGCTTATTTTAGTGGCCGGGGTACTAACGGTAGGCAGTTACCTGTTTTTAGACCCGGTGCTTACCTTTTTGGGTGCAGATAGCGAAGTATTGCCCTTTGCACGCGATTATGCGTGGGTGGTCCTTCCCGGGTACTTTTTATTTGCTATCGGCGTAGGTATGAACAATTTTATCCGCTCGTCCGGCCATCCTAAAACCGCTATGTGCACGCAACTCATCGGCGCGTTTATCAACTTGGTATTGGGCCCGGTGTTTATTTTTATGCTCCATTGGGGCATTAAAGGGGCGGCGGCGGCCACAGTCTGCGGGCAGGTGGTTTCCTTTATTTGGATTTTACTGTTCTTTACCGGGCAGCGCAGTTTCTACCGGTTGCGCTGGAAGTTCTTTCGCCTGCGGACCGATATTGTATGGGGCTGTATGGCGATTGGATTCTCACAATTTGCCTTTCAGTTGGCCTCGGGCCTGCTCAATGTTATTTTAAATCACGCTCTGTTAAAGTATGGCGGAAACATAGCGATTTCCGCCGCGGGCATTGCGGTCAGTGTGAATACTGTTATTTTACTGCCCTTGGTCGGCATTTCCCAAGGCGCCCAGCCGCTCATTGGCTACAACCACGGCGCGCGCAAGTACGCCACGGCTATCCAAACGCTCAAAATGGCTATCCGCTGGGGTATGGTGGTTACAACTACTGGGTTTATTTTAACCGAAGTTTTTGCCCGCCCGATTGCGGCGGTGTTTAACGCACAGGATTTAGCCTTGGTGGATATGGCGTCTAGGGCGATACGGCTGTTTAATTTGCTGTTGGCTATTGTGCCTTTGCAAATGATGACGACAAGTTTCTTCCAAGCCATTAACCAACCGTTAAAGGCGGCATTTTTGAGTTTATCGCGCCAAGTGCTTTTTTTAATCCCCTTGGTGCTCATTTTGCCGACGTTTTTAGGCCTTACGGGCGTGTTTTTGGCGCCTGCGTGTGCCGATGTTATTTCCACATTTATTGCCGTAAAAATGCTCAAAGCGTTTTTTGATAAGCACGGGCAAAACTTCTTTTTCAGCAAAAAGCACGCTCCATCCTTCTAGGCCTTGCAGGCTGCCAAACACTCGGGGATGACGGCAAACAATATTCTATTAAGGGTCATTCTGAACTTGTTTTAGAATCTACTGATTGTGTTGTTAGTCGTTGTCGTCATCCTGGAAAGGCGTAGTCCAGGATCTGTCTTTATCAAAATAAGGATTAGATACTGGAACGCTCCGCGTCGGCAAACCTTCAAGTATGACCTTTTAGATAACAACCACTACCCAAAAGGTAGATCCTGAAATAAATTCAGGATGACCTTCTTATTTAATAACAACAAACCCTAGAACCCGATCAGGCCGCACCCTAGCGGGCGGCACCCTGCGGGCCGCCACTTTTCCGCGCTCTTTTGATTAATGGGGGCCACACGCTTTTTGCAATACCGCGAATAAGAGAAAAAACAACTAAAAACCGGACCTTGGAAAAATTCCAGGGCCCGGTTTTTTGTGTAATGAAAAGCATTTACTTTTTTTCGTCCGACAAGTAATGGCACCCCGCTGAGTGGCGGTTTTTTAAAGCGGCATAAGTGATAAGCAAAGCCGTCTGCGTGCCGTTACGCAAGTCCAACAGTTCCTGGCACAAGGCATTGCCCTTGTAAAAGGAATCAATCTCGTTATGCAGGTGGCGCAAAATCTTTTCCGCGCGGCCCAAATGCTTGCGGCTGCGAATAAGCCCCACATAGTTCCACATCGTGTTGCGAAGCGTAGCCAAATCCTGCTTAACCAAGTTAAGGTCAGGCTTTTCCTCCGGAACCACCCAATCCTTAGGCGTAGGAATATGGAAGGATTGCGTTTTGATGTCTTCCGCGTCCGCGTGCGCACACAGATAGCCCATCGCCACCGCTTCCAACAGCGAGGTGCTTGCCAAGCGGTTCGCGCCGTGATAGCCCGTGCAGGCCGTCTCGCCAATGGCGTTTAAATTGACGATGTTTGTTCTGCCCTCGGGCGTTGCATACACGCCACCGCAGAAATAGTGCGCCGCCGGAACCACCGGCACGGGGACCTTGGTCATATCGTAACCGCCTTCCAAACATTTTTTGTAAATAGCCGGGAAGCGTTCCTTAGTCTCCGCCGCCGGGTTAGCGGTAATATCCAAATACACGCAATCGTGCGAAGTTTCCAAGCGTTCTTCTTCAATGGCGCGGGCAACGATATCACGCGGGGCCAAATCCTTTAACGGGTGATACTTGGGCATAAAGGCTTCGCCCTTGCAGTTGCGCAAAATAGCCCCCTCGCCGCGCAACGCTTCGGACAAGAGAAAACTTTTGCCCTTGGCAAACACCGTGGGGTGGAATTGCAAAAATTCCATATTCATCACACGCGCACCCACGCGGTAGGCCATTGCAATACCGTGTCCGTAGGCGTGTTCGGCATTGGTGGTATGCAAATACACCTGCCCCACACCGCCCGTAGCCAATACGGTTTTTTTGGCGGTAATAGCATATACTTCGCCCGTCTTGTTATCCAATACATACGCACCGAAAACGGTCAGCGGATAGTAGCGGTCCATCGGGTCGGGCGAACTGTGCGAAAGAGTTAATAAATCAATGGCGGAGGTAAACTCCTTTACCGTGATAAGCGGGTTTTGGCGCACGGAAGCCTGAATAGCGGCCAGCAGCGCGTGCCCCGTGGTATCCTTGGAGTAAATAATGCGGTTCTTGCGATGCGCGCCCTCGCGCGTAAAGCGCAGGTGGTGCTGGGAATCGCGGTCAAAGGGAACAGACAAATCCTTCAAAAAAACTTCCTCTATGGCCTTACAACCCGCGGCGGAAAGTTCCTTTACCGCGCTTTCGTTGCACATACCCGCGGTGGCCATCTTCACATCGGCCAGCAAATCATCCATATTTAAATGGGGTTCATAAACAATGCCCCCTTGGGCAAGGTCGCTGTTGGCCTGGGACATTTCCCCACAGCAAAGCAGCGTGGTTTTAAGGCCTCTTTTGGCGGCCTCGTGCGCATATACGCACCCGGCAATTCCGGCGCCGATAACCAAACAATCGGTAGAAAGTGTTTTCATATATATATTATATAATAGTAAAGGGCCGATTTGCCCGAAAAGAACTTGCATATTATTTTTATATTTGTTAACATATATACCCCTATTTTACAACCGTTGTAAAAATTTGTATAATTTTAGTGTAGTAAAGATAAGAAGGATTCTCCTTATCGGAATATTTTTAAGGGAGAAAGTAATGAAAAAGTTGCTTGAAAAAATGGCGGATGCCCTCGTAAAAGTGGGCGAAAACGTCAGCGGCGCGCATTATATGATTGCCAAGAAATAAGGCAAGCGCGCAGGGGATATAAAAACCCCAGTTAAGCAGTTTGAAGCCAGCCAAGTTGTTCGCTGGCGGACAGGGGAAGAAAATTCTTCCGCCTGTCCAAAACGGCTAAACCAGATTTCCTATATATTAAAAAACCCCGCATTTAGCGGGGTTTTTTATTGGGTAAAATTACCTTACGGCTTATAATATAAAGAGCCCAATTGGACAGTATATCCCATACTCTTACAAAAATCTACGCCCTCCGTCGTATTGCTACCGAAAGGCACACAGGCTTCTCCTTCCCGGGAAGAATCAAAACTCGGAAGCCACAGCAAATAATATAATTGACGCGTGTTACCTTTCATATGATAGGCATAAACCCGTCCAGTATTATTAACAATAACTTCAAAATATTTCGTCCGCACGCAATAGTCGTTCTTGCTGGCGCAATCTTTGGCATTGGCAAGCCCAATATCCAAATAGGCCATTTTGGGATATTTGCGCGAGCCATCGGACAAATCCGTATTTTCGTAATAATAGCGGTTTACGGCTTCCTGCACCGCGGCCCCCGCAGCAAGCCCTTCGGAAAATCGGCTGCGCTCAATCGCTTTTTGGTACGAGCCAAAACCAATACCGGCCAAAATGCCGATAATAATCACCACCGCCATCAGTTCGGTGAGTGTAAAACCGTGTTTTGTAAGTTTCATAAAAACCTCTTAAAAATAAAAATACTACTCATTATTATAACCTTTTTTGAGCCGTTCACAAGAGTTAATATTGAAATCCCCCCCAAAAACCGATATACTAACAAAGTAAAGGAGATTTTTATATGAAGAGATTTAACAAAGGTTTTACCCTGATTGAGTTACTGGCCGTAGTGCTGATTATCGGCATTTTAACGGCTATCGCCCTGCCACAATACCGCCGCTCTATCCAGCGAGCGGAGTCTATGGAGGCGTTAGTAAACCTGCGCACGCTTTTTGACTCCGCCAAGCGCTACCGCTCGTCCAATTCGGAAACGCCGATGAAATTAAACGGCTTAGACGTATCTTTCTTTGACGCCACAAGCACAACATCCGCCAATTTTGGTATCGGCAAGTTTGAATATATTTTCGCAAACGACGGCATCCGCGCCTGCCGTTTAAGCGGAGCCAACTCCTACAACGACACCTTTTGCTTTAAAATGTACTACAACCACCCGACGTACGGCAAAAGCGCGCTTACCTGCACGCCCAGTAGCAACGTAAAATACGAGTGGATTTGCCCCGCTATGGGCGCCACGGACGCAAGCGGCAACGCCGTTAAAGATTCTGCTGGCGGATATTTGATTAGATAGTTTGCCCAAAAATAAAACGGCCCCGGGGAAATTTCTCCGGGGCTTTTTTACACTAAAATTAGATATTCCTTGTCATTTCCAAAGGTTTGTGTTGGAAATCTGTCGTTACTACAAAGACAACAGATCCCCGACTACAACCTCGGGGATGACAGGCAGAAAGAATCCTTTCACATTAAATTTACTTACCGGCCGTTTTTCCGGCGTTTGAAGAATTTTACAAAGCGTTTGCTCCCCTGGGGAACAAAGGCTTTTTTGGCTTCCAACTGTTTTAATTTCTTTTTACTCGCGCCCACTTTTACGGCAAAGAGGTTTTTAGGCGCTTCGTTTTCGCTTAAAATCCGTGCGGCATCGGCGGCCTTACGGAAGGTTTTAGGCTTTTTAACAGGTACAGGCTTTACCACGGCTTCCACGCGCGGTGTCTGCGGCAAATATACTTCCCCCTCGGCCAGTAGCCGCTTGGCCACTTCGGTCGCCTTGGACGGGCGCACCTCGCGTTTACGGCAGTTTTTAGCGTGCGCCGTGCCCTCTTCCTGCGCCACAAATTTAGGCGCGGGCAAGGGTTCAATCGTCTTTTGTACCGTTTTAACCGGGATAGAAAATTTGGTAACCTTGCAAATATCGCTCCATTTATCCATATCGTCGGAAATGAGCGATACGGCAGTACCAACAGCCCCCGCGCGGCCCGTCCGGCCGATACGGTGGATATAATCCTCGGGGCATTGGGGCAAATCGTAATTAATCACGCAGGCCAAATTGGGCACATCAATTCCGCGGGCGGCCACGTCGGTAGCCACCAATACGCGCACGACGCCGCTTCTAAAAAATTCCAGCACTTGGCGGCGGCGGTTTTGGCGCAAATCCCCGTGCAAGGCATTGGCCTTTTGCCCGTAGAGTTTGAGTTGCTTGGCCAAACGTTCCGCACCGTGTTTGGTACGCGTAAAGACCAAAATAGAGCCCGGGCGTGTGTTTAACTCGTGGAGCAACTGCGGCAGTTTTTCGCGCACGGAAACCTGCACAATTTCCTGCACTACCAAATCAGCGGGCGAAGTTACAGAGCCAATTTTAACGCGGGCGGGTTGGTGTAAAAATTCGTTTGCCAGCCCCACGATTTCCTTGGGGAGCGTGGCCGAAAAAAGGAGCGTTTGGCGCGGCGTGGGCAAAGAGGCGGCAATTTTACGCATATCGTCAATAAAGCCCATATCCAGCATACGGTCCGTCTCGTCCAGCACCAAATAGCGCACCTGTTTAATATCCACGCTCTTACGCCCCATATGGTCTAGCAGGCGGCCAGGCGTGGCGATAATCACGCGCGGGTGGCGGCGCAAATCGGCGTATTGCTTATGGATATTGTCCCCCCCAATAATCAGCGCGGCGGAAACCGGGTGTTCCTCATCCGTCAGTTTGTTAAGTTCCGTCAGAGTCTGCTGCGCCAATTCACGCGTAGGCGACAAAATAAGCGCATTTTCCTGCGGATTATCCGTCAGGCGCGCCACCAGCGGAAGCAAAAAAGCAAAGGTTTTGCCTGTACCTGTCTGGGCAGTAGCCAATACATCCTGTCCGCGCAAGGCGGGCGGAATAGCCCCCTCTTGCACCGGGGTCGGTTCCGTAATATCCAAGCGTTTTAAGGCGTTTTGCAAAAATTCAGGCAATACTTGAAAAGCGTTCATTAATTATCCTCCGCCAGCGCGGCTTCGCACTCCTCGTTTAAGCGCAGCCACTCCTCTTCGGCGTTCTTTAATTGGTCGTTTAAAAGGGCCAATTCTATACTGCCGTCCGCCGAATATTCAGCCACCAGTTGGTCCTCCAAGGTCTTTTTGCGGGCGGAAAGTTTTTCTATCTTTTCATCCAGTGCGCGGATTTCCTTTTTAAGCGGAGCCACGCGGGCGCGGCGTTCGGCGGCGGCCTTGCGCTGGGCCTCTTTGGAGGTCATTTTGTCGCTGGCGAGGTCGTTACGGTCGTTATTTTTAAGCAGTTGGGCCTTGTAATCGTCCAAATCGCCCGTAAAGGTTTTGCAGGTGCCGTGGCGGACAATCCACAACGTATCGCAAGTGAGTTCTATCACGTGCAAGTCGTGCGTAATCAGCACCACCGCGCCTTGGTACTCGTTTAAGGCTTCCAAGAGCGCTTGGCGGGATTGGATATCCAAATGGTTCGTGGGTTCATCCAAAATCAGCAAGTGCGGCGCATCCTTGGTAATAAGCGCCAAGAGCAGGCGGGACTTTTCGCCCCCTGACAGTTTACCGATTTCCGTATCGCTCTTGGCCTTATTTAAGCCAAACGCGCCCAACTGCGCGCGGACTTGCGTTTCCGTAGCCAGCGGCATTACGGCGGACAGTTGCTCATACGGCGTTTTTTCCACATCCAATTCTTCCGTTTGGTGCTGGGAGAAATAGGCAATCTTCATTTTTTTGGCTACGGTCATCTTGCCACTCATCAAAAGCAAGCGGTGGGATAAAATTTTAGCCAAAGTGGATTTACCGTTTCCGTTGGCGCCCAACAACGCAATGCGGTCATCGGGCTCAATGCGCAAATTCAAATCGCTGAGTACGGGTTTATCGTCATACCCGGCCACGCCGTTTTCAATAGTAATTAAAGAGTTTTGCAACCGCACCGGGGACGGAAATTCAAAATGCGCTTCGGGGTCTTTTGGAATTTGCGGCGCGGCGCCCAGTTTTTCAATCATTTTAATACGGCTCTGCGCCTGCTTGGCCTTGGTGGCCTTATAGCGGAAACGGTCCACAAACGACTGCAAATGCGCCACCACACGTTCGTGCTTGGCGGCCGCCAAACGCAACCCCTCAATAGCCGCCGCGCGGGTGCGTTCGTAAGTATCGTAATTGCCGTTGTAGAGTTTTAATTGCCCATCCTCCACGTGGATAATTTTATCGCACAGGCGGTTTAAAATGTGGCGGTCGTGGCTGATGATAAAAACGGTTTTGTCCAAACGGACAAGGTAATTTTCCAACCACATTGCGGTCTCCAAATCCAAGTGGTTGGTGGGTTCGTCTAAGAGTAAACAGTTGGACGGCGCATACAGGCACGCGGCCACATTGGCACGGACCTGCCACCCGCCGGAAAATTCCTTTAACGGGCGGCGGAAATCGGTATTTAAAAAGCCAAGCCCGCTCAAAATGGCGCTGGCGCGCGCTTCGGCGCTGTGTGCGCCCAAAAACTCCAATTTATCAAACACTTCGGCCATACGCTCGCCCGAAATATTGGGGTTTTCCAGTTCCTTTTGCAGGGCGGCCAATTCTTTATCGGCGGATAAGACATAATCCAACAACGGCACGGACGGGTCCGCAATATCCTGCGCCACGGAGGCTATTTTGGTTCCGCGGGAAATTTCTATTTTGCCGCCGTCCGGCGAGAACTTTCCTTCAATCAGTTTAAAAAGCGTACTTTTGCCGCACCCGTTGGGGCCGACAAGGCCCACCTTTTGCCCGTCCTGAATCATTACGGACGTATCTTCAAACAAGGTGCGCAAGCCAAAATGGAAGGAAAGGTCTTTAATGTCTATCATAGAATATATATTTTACTAAATTTAGACTATACACGCGGGAGCGGTATATAAAAAGGCCCCCGCACGGGCAAATTCACGCGCGGGGATTTTCCTGAAAGCCAAGCCTAACGGTGTAAGTTTACAAAGGCGGCGGCTTCAATGCCCGCCTTGGCCCCGTTTCCGGCGGCAATAATTGCCTGGCGATAGTGCTTATCGGCACAGTCGCCCGCGGCAAAAATGCCCTCAATGGTCGTATGTGTGCGCTCGTCCGCAAGCACGAGGCCGTTATCGGCCAGCGCTACCAAGGAATCTTTCAAAAAGGCCGTCTGGGGCTCGGCCCCAATGGCTACAAACAAGCCTGAGCAGGCAATTTGGGTGATTTCCCCGGTTTTTACATTTTTTACCTTTACGCCTTCCAGCGTTTCGCCGCCTAAAAGTTCCACGGGCACGCTGTTAAGCACCAGTTTGATTTTGGGGTTAGACTTTACCTTTTCCACGGTTACCTGGTCGGCACGGAAAGCATCGCGGCGGTGGATTAAATTCACTTCGGGGCAGAATTGCGACAAGAAGAGCGCGTCCTCAAACGCCGTATTGCCGCCGCCCACTACGCATACCGTTTTGCCGCGCATAAAAAATCCGTCGCAAATGGCACAGGCGGAAAGCCCGTGGCCGATAAATTTTTCTTCGCCGGGAAGCCCCAACCAGCGGGCTTTGGCCCCGGTGGCGATAATTACGCTTTTGGCCAAATATTGTTTGCCGTCGGTCGTCGTCAGCGTAAAGGGCGACTTTTCCCCCTCCACCTTGGCAATCTCGTCCGCCGTAAATTCCACGCCCAAGCGTTTGCATTGCTTGTGCATATTGTCCATTAATTCAAAACCGCCTACGGGATTAACAAACCCGGCGTAATTTTCAATATCCGGCGTAGTTAATAACTGCCCGCCCGGCACCGCGCCGCCCGCAATAACGGGCTTTACCCCCGCCCGCACCGCGTAAATGGCCGCACTGCACCCGGCAGGGCCCGCGCCGATAATAAGCAAATCCACTTCTCTCATAATGACGAAAACTCCTTATATAAGTTTTGGAAATATTCCACCGGAAAGCCCACTACATTACTGCGGCTGCCGACAATGCGCTCTATGAACGGGTCTTCCTCGTCCTGCACCGCATAGGCCCCGGCTTTGTCCATATGTTTCCCGGCCAAATGGTCCAACTGTTCAGGCGACAAGGTGCGCGCCTTGCACTTGGAAACATCGTACCCGTAAAGCATTTTATGCCCGTTTAAGCACATAATGCACACCCCTGTATAAACGGACTGCCAGGAGCCGTTTAACTTGTTTAAAATGCGCAGAGCGTCCTTTTTGTCCTTTGGCTTGCCGATAATTTCGCCCTTGCAAAACACCAAGGTATCCGCACCGATAACCACCGCGCCCGGATACTTTTGGGCCACGTCAAAGGCCTTTTGCACGGCCAGTTCGCTCACGCGGGCCGCCGGACGCTTTTTGGCGCTTTTTTCGGGGGTTTGGGACGGAATAATATCAAACGCAAACCCCAACTCCTTTAAAAGAGCAATGCGGCGCGGGGACTTGGAGGCTAAAATTAAGTGCATATTATTTGCGCACGAATTTGGAAATAATCAGGTATCCCAACACCAGCCCGATAATGCCGCAAATGCTCACGCACAGGGCCAAGGGATGAATACCCACCGTGTAAACGCGCGTTAAGGCGTGGTCCAACTGCTGGGGCAAATAGGCGGCCAATTTTTCAAGGCCCAGGCCAATCAAAGCCCCCAAGACTAACGTCAACAACGCAAAAATAATTCCTCTCATACGACTCTCCTTAATTAGTTTAAAGTAATTGTATCTTTTTTAATCGGCACGGGGACGTTCGTCTTGCCGTCCTCGCTGTCCGTAAGGCTGTAACGCATCCGCCAAAAGCCAATACCAGCCAACACCGCCACCGCACCTACAATCAGCCACGGTCCGGGCAAATAGTGCGGGGCCACATAATCCCCCAACAATCCGGCCATAAAGAAGCCGACCGCCGAGCCCAAATTGTAAAACACCATCAGCATCCCCAAATACCGCCCGCGGGTTTCGCGCGAAGCAATATTAGACACCAAGGTTTGCTCGCCGGGCGAAACAATCAGTTCGCCGACGCCTGCCAAAAATACGCCAAAAGCAATTAAAATAAAACTGTCAAAAAACCCTACCGAGCCAAACCCCACCGCATACGCCAAGCACCCCAGCAGCATTGCCGTAGAAAGGCGGATTTTGCTCATCAGCACCGTGCCCCAATATTGCAAAAACACCACCACCAGGCCGTTTACCGTAAAAAACCACCCGATATAATACTCCGGCATATGCAAATACTGTTTGCAATGCACCGAAAGCCCCACCACTAACTGGGAGTTTACGGCCGTAATCAGCAGTACATACAGGCACAATTTGGCCAGGCGTGTATCCTTTAAGGCAAGCAAGGTGGAAACGAAACTGGGCTTGCGCGATTTACACGGAATATGATTATCCTGCACTAGCCGTCCCAAATACAAAATGGTAACTGCGTACAAAATAGCCGTAAAGTAAAACGCCATACTGTACGAATACCGCACCAAAAAGCCACCCATAGCCGGGCCCAACGCCCAGCCGATGTTTAGCCCTATGCGGATAATGCCAAAGGCTTCTACACGCTCTTTGGGTGTGGTATTGTCCGTTACCCACGCATTAGAAGCCGGGCGGAAGAACGCACCCAAAAAGGTGGTTAAAAAGTACCAGGTGAGCATCCAGCCCACGTTTACTTTTAGTTCAATGCACAGCCCCAGCGCAAACATTGCAACAATTTGGGAAAACAGCCCCCACATCATTACATTTTTGCGGCCAAACGCATCGGCCAGTTCGCCGCTAATGGCGCTGGACACACAGCGGGACAGCCCGGCCAGCGCAATCACCAGTCCGGCAAGGGACGGAGACAGCCCCCGCTGGCTAATTAAATAAATGGTAAAAAAGGGTAAAGAGAGCCCGTAGCCAAAGAGCAAAAGCCCGTTGGCGGCGGAAATAAGAATCATACTGCGTTTGGTTTCTCTCTGCATATATAGATATTGTATAAAATAAACCGCGTGCCCGTTGAGTGTCCGACGGAGAAAAATAGAAAAAATTTCCCAATTAAAGTAAATTTTGATATAATATGTCAAGGGATTTTTATGACCAGGGAAGAAGAACTCGTAAAAAATGTGCAGTTTGTAGAGTCTGCCCTGTGCGCCGCGTGCCAAAAGGCGGGCCGGAACCCGCAGGACGTAACCTTAATGGCCGTAACCAAGTACGCGCAAGACAAGGATGTCTTAACGCTCTTGGCTAAGGGCCTTATCCGGCACATTGGCGAATCCCGCGTCCAACAGGCTGAAAAACGCTGGACGAGTCCCGTTTTTGCGCAGTACAAAACCGTTAAACATTTTATCGGGCATTTACAAAAAAACAAAGCGGCCAAAGCCGCGCGGTTGTTTGATTTTATAGACTCCTTGGATAACGAAGAAACCGCCTTGGCCTTAAACCGCACCGCGCCGGCAGGAAAGTTACTCCGCGCGCTTGTACAAATAAAACTGACGCAAAAAGACACCCAATCCGGCTTGCCCCTTAACGAAGCGCGGGCCTTGGTAAAGAAACTGGCGGGACTGGAACATATTAAAATTTGCGGGTATATGGGTATTGCCCCGCAGGGCGCAACGCAAGAAGAGTTGCACCGCATTTTTAAACAGGTCAAAACAGCCTTTGACCAAGATTTTCCCAGCGGCGAGCGGTATTTGTCGCTAGGGATGAGTGAAGATTTTAGGGCGGCGGTAGAGGAAGGCTCTACCCTGCCGCGAATTGGCAGCCGTTTATTTGCCACAACTTTGGAGGGTTTATGATTATAAAGGTCCGTTTAATCCCAACCGCAGGGCGCAATGAGGTAATCAGCCGCATTGGCAGTGTACTGCGCGTAAAGATTAAAAATAAAAAGGTGGATGACGACGCCGCCAACGCCATTATGAAGACCTTCCTGGCTGATTTCTTTAACGTGGCGGAAGAAAGCATTATCATCGTAAAAGGCGCCAAAGGAAAGGAAAAGACCGTAGAAGTGCGCGACAAAAGTGAAGAAGAATTGCGCAAGATTATGGATTCTATTCCGTAGAATTTGCAGTTGTTCCCTACAAACCCTAACGCCCGGCACTTTTCTCCGCCGGGCGTTTTTATGTCAACAAAACGCCCCAGGGCCATAAAACCACCGGGGCGAAAAAGAATAAACCAACCGCTTTACGCTTTGGGCGCGTTATCCAACAGCTGTGCCACGCCTTGCGCAATATTGCGCCCGCTGGGCTGTTGGTACGCATACAGACCAAATTGCGGCAAGACCGCAAACAAATGGTCAAAAATATCACTTTGAAGCGCCTCGTAATCGGTCCAAACCGTCGTATTCAAAAAGCAATACACCTCTAACGGCAGGCCCTGGGCTTCCTGCTTTAACTGGCGCACCATCAGCGTAAAATTCGCATCGCCCGACACCACATATGGACGCGAAGCCAAGTACAGTTCCGCATAGTGGCGGAAGGTGCCTAAGTTGGTTAAATGCCGCCCGTTAATCAGGTTTTCCTTTACGTTGCGTTTGGCGTTAAAGGCGGTTATTTCGGCCTCTTTCCCGGCCAAATAATCCTTTAAGAGTTCAATTTTTTTCAAACGTTCCAACATCGGGCGGTCCAAAAATTTAACCGTATCTACATCAATTAAAATACTGCGCTGGATACGCCGCGCCTTGGCCGCATACATACCGCTCCAATTTTTAAATGGTTTGGAAATCATATCATAGGTCGGCACGCTGACAATCGTCATATCAAAGTTTTGCACGCGCACGCTGGTGAGCGAAATATCAATAATATTCCCGTCAGCCCCGGCGGAATCCACAGTAATCCAATCGCCGATTTTAATCAGTTTGTTGGTCGTCAACTGGATACTGGCGGCAAACCCTAAAATAGGGTCTTTAAAAATTAAGGAGAAGACAGCCGCCAAAGCGGACAAGCCCGTGATAATGTACATTGGCTTGCGCCCTAGCACCAAGGATAATATAAAAAGCCCCGTGCCCAAAAAGACTACGATTTTTACTGCCTGCACAAGCCCCTTTATGGGGATATTCGGGTTGCGCCCGTAAAGGTGGGATAAAGTGTCCAACAGGGCATTAATCAGCCACGAGAAACTAATCACCACGAACAGCCCCGTCAATTTACCCATTAAGGTTGCCAGCCAAGCAATATCCTCGGAAATAAACACCGGGTGCAGGTTAATGGCGGCCATTGCAGCCACCACCACGCCAAGCGCCGTAAAAAAGCGGTGCTCGCGCATTGCGTTAAACCACTTTTCGGAGTGGAGTTTTGCCACCAGTTTGCTTAAATATTTATTGCAAAACCAAGTGCTAAAACGCGCCAAAATATACAGCACAAACACAAACAGGATAGCGGACGCAATTTGCGCAATCAATACGTTATATTGGCCCGGAATGTACGGCAATTTTTCAACAAACGGCAAAATCAACTTCACTTATTGCTCCTTTCTGTAAAAAAGTTACTATAATAAAGTGTATGAAAAAAACACTCTTGGGCGCAATGTTTGCCTGCCTTTTATCCGCCTGCTACACGCCGATGAACAATTCCGGCGTGGCCACGACAAAGCCTTGGCTGGAAGTTTCCGCCAAGAAGTTGGATTTTGACGGCAAACAATACGATTCCTGCTACCGCTTTAACCTCCATTTTTGGCCGCAGGAAGTAGCCGAAGTGATAGATATGAAAAACGCCTGCGTGGACGCCTGCTGCTGGCGCAGCGACAAAACCGAAGTAACACTGGATTTTAATAAAGATTTTAACCAACGCTTGGCCTATTACGGCCGCGCGCGCAAATACACGCCCGGCAAAATCACCTTTAAGGTAACGCACTCCAATTTAGTAAACACCACCAAAGTAACCACGGACCCCAAGGGCGCAGTTTCCAACAGCGGGCTCGTAAAACTATCCTATAAAGAGTACGAAAACCCCGCCCGATTAAAGCAAATTGAAGAGGCCGCCAACCGCTTGCAAACGCGTCGCAACGCCTATTTAAACGAACAACGCCAACAGCAGGCCGAAAGGGTGGCTAAAACCGCCGCACAGCCCGCCAGCAAAGAAGCACAGGCCAAAGCCTTGCTCTCGCGCGTGGCCGGGCCGAAAATAGACAAGTATTTCTACCAAATGAACAAGTCCTACAACCGCCAAGGGGCCGTATTTATGTTAAGCGACCGCCTTTTGCAAGTGCAGGAACTGAACACGCAGGGCGGCTTTGCCGTTTACTGCCACGCCAAGGCCCGCACCGGGGTAAGCGCTACGCAGTTAAAGGCTTCTACTTTTCCCTGTGGAAAATGGCGCGTAGATTTGGAAGCGCAAACCGTCCAGCCGGACAACGCCAAAGCCAAGCAAATTTGGGGAAAATAGATAGTATATTTTCTTGTTTTTTCTCTTTTTTCGTAAAGGTGTCATTCCCGAGGAATTGGCGGCGTGGAACGCTCGGAAATCTGTTTTTGTTGTGCTTGTTCTCTTACGAAACGACAGCCCCCGAGCCCTGCGGGCCGCCAAACACTCGGGGATGACGAAAACCTGCAAAGCGCCAATTACTACGGAATAACACCACAAAACCACTAAAAAACCTCCGCTTGAGGCGGAGGTTTTACATTTTTTACATTAAAACTTATTTCACTTACTCGCAATACAGCACAGTATAACTCACGTCAAAATGGGCTTGGTTACCTTCACACGAGCCAACACTCCACGAGTAAGAATTTATTACATTATCCGAACAAGAGGCACCAATGGTTGCCCCAGAATCATAAGCATAGGGAAACCCCGACACACCCGCATTTCTTGGATCTGTATTAGGCATTACGGAATATGGCCCGTTACCCATATTACAGTTAGCCGTAGTAACTTGTCGCTGCAACGCATTTTGTTTGGAAGAAGAACCCGAGCGCTTATATGTTTTTCCGCTGTCGCTGCCGGACTCAGCCACGCGTGCCTTGGATTTAAGCAAGTAAGAGGTATATTTCGGTGTCGTGCACTCTTGCGAGGTTCCCTCTCCCGGCTCCTTTACGCGGCAGTTCCAAAACGCACAATAATGCAAACCGTATAGTATATTACGCTCCGAAGCATCTGTTCCCCTTGGAACCAAACATCCTACGGCATAAGATTTCGCACGGACCGATACCGGGTCTGGCCCAATATCGTGCGTAGTCCCATTGCAAGAACTATTATTTACAAGCCAAGTATGACCATTGCTTCCGTAAGCCCCACTTAATATATAATTTTCCGTATAAAACCGGCTCCCGGCGTTAAAGTTTTCCTGTTCATAATACGAGGGATCTAAGCGGGTACTCACCCAGTTGGCCAGTTCAGGAGCATTGTTCTGTTTTGCATTAACCCCGTGTTCACTGCATACTTCCGTAAAATAGGCCGCCCAACTCTCTTTAAAATGTTCATTGGAACCTTCATCAAAACAAGCCGCACACTCACATTGCACGTCGTATTTTCGGTCATCGTCCCCCGGCTCATACCACGGCGCACCTTTGCCAGAAACATACGCAGAACTATTACCAATATATTCCTTTACATCCACATATTCCGTGCCCCATACGCTTTCACCCTCGGTACTCGCCGAGGAATTATAATCGCATTGGTATTCATTGCTCCACTCCATTTCTTTATCCAAATAGGCCGAGTTCTGTGCACTTTTATTAATCTTGGCAGTGCTGGAAATATCCATATTGTCCGCCTTGCCACCCATTACGGGGATGTCATTACCGTAAATCGTGTTGGTTACGTTGCTTTGGTGGAAGTTCGTATCTTTAAAAGTAACGTTATTGGCCATTATGCGCCCGGCTGTTACCGTGCCGCCGTTTTCAACCGTTAATTTTTCACTCAAACGGTATTCAGGCGTATTGGTACTGCCTAATGTTGTTCCGTTTTGTACATTTATCTGTTTTAAGTACGCATTAGCCCCTTTGATTACGATATTCCCCACATTGGAACGGGTATTACAAAAGTTAAGATACCCACCAATGCAACTATCCCCATCTTTTTTTCCCACACAAGTAACGTGCGTGGAATCTGCTGCGTCCAAATGGGCAAAGTTACCCACCGGGGCGGACATTGTGGTTACAAACTGCATTTGTTCCGCATTGGCTACTGTAAACAACAGCATACAGGCGGAGATGAGTGTGATTTTTTTCATTTTTTATCCTCGCTTAAACGCCTAAAACGGCCTTT
>NZ_DJOA01000014.1:0-8676 GCF_002437085.1 Candidatus Avelusimicrobium stercoris
CACAAACATTGTCCAAATATCCCTCTAATACATATTATCAATATGTAAGCCGGTTATTAAATAAGAAGTAGAACTGATTTATCTCCCGGTAGTTATTTTTCAAAGGTACTACGGGCCATATCAAAGGCTTCCTTGTAGTCCATTGGTTCCGGGCCCATAAAAACTTTACTGATAAACATTTCGTGGTTGGAAACCGCGTGAATAATCTCATCCACCAAAAAGCCCTTATCCACTTCGCGCTCAATCGCGTCAATCACGGACGAAGCATCCTTGGGCGCTAAAATATCCTCAATGCCGCAATGCAACATTTTAATTACGCTCGCATCCTCGTAGCGCAGCCGCCCCTTAAACAGCGGGAAACTCACCACGCACCCTTTGTAATTAAGCCGCTTTTTAAGAAGCCCCTTAATCATTTTATCCGACAGCATCGCTTGGTTGTCGTTATCAATATTGGGGAACGTCATATCCGAGGGCATAATGGCGTCAGCACGGCGGAAGATATGTTTATAAGGTACAAATTCGGCATCTTCCATTTGCGCCAAGGTCTTTAAAACGCCGGAAACGCCAGGAAAATATTTTACGCAGTTTAAGGCTCCGCCATTGGAAAGCCCCGCGATAAAATCGCCCGCCAAATGGGTAACCGTCAGCGGCACGTCGGAAAATGCCGGGGAAGCATACCCCAAATCCACCACCGGGGCCAGCACCCAATCAATCCCCAAACTGCGCGCCATACGCGCCAAGAGATTGCCCTTGCGGTATGCGCCGTCCTGCGGCGAGGGAAAACGGTTCAAAGAACCGTTGGGTGGCAGGGCGGGGGCATCGGTAATAATTTCGTTTAATTCCTCGTCAATGTCCGCACAAAAGAGCAAGTGGTCGTAGGGTGAAACGTCGCGCATACGCCGCGTAAAGTCGTAGGCTTCCCGCGCGGTCGCTCCGTAGAGGCAAAAGCCCCCCACACCGCGGCGCGCCAATTCTTCGGCTTGTTTTAAGTCGCTTTCTCCAAACCAAAAACCAGGAAAAACAATACGAGCGGGCTTCACAAAAGACTCCTAATCAAAGTACGGACGGGACCAGTGCCTCTTCGGTCTGCGAAGGGGCCACCAATACGCCGTCCGACGGAAGCGGGTCCAGCGTGAGTTTGGGGTCCGGCAACACCTCCGGCTTATGTGGCGTTTTGAGCCACTGGATAAGCGCCGGGCGCAAATATTTGTCCAACATTTCGTGCGAGGTTAAATCGTACGCAGTTAAAAAGGTTACTTTCCCTTCTCCCACGCTTAAAAACGATACATTGCGGATCACACTGGCTTCCAAAAACATCTTTTTGTCCGCCGCTCCCGCGGCAATCAATACATCACCCTTATATAACCGCATCGCAGGTATGGAAAGAACATCGCGGTTGTTCGTCGTGGGGCTGATGAGGGCCAGGGCGGACACGTCCGGCCAGAAACTTACGCTCTTGGCCGCCACATTGGCGCCAAGACCGGCGCCCAACAGCACCGTTTCCGTGGGGGTAACACCTTTCTTCTGCAAAAATTTCATCGCTGCGTCCACATCGCGGGTCATTTTGTTAAATTGGTTATCCACCCCTTCCTTGGCAAAGGTTTTGGCTTCGCCACCGCCCGTACTTTGGCCGTAGCCGCGCAAATCCAATGCCAAATAGCCGAACCCCGCGCGGGCAAGGTCGGCCTTAAAAGAGGAGAAATCTTCTTTCTTTTTATTTAAATCGTGCAGTAAGACAACGGTTTTATCCTGCGAAGAAGCAGGACGGTACACGGCGGAAAGCGCCCAACCGTCCTGCGTGGACAAAGAAACCGTCTTTTCTTCCGTTTCCGCTCCGAAAAGCGGCGTTAAAGAACACGCCAGCACCAAGGCCGGCGCGGCAATTTTAAGTAAACGGACAAACATTTAGCGGTCCAGCACCTCTTCGGGTTTAAACCAAAGCGCAATTTCCTTTTCCGCATCTTCCGGCGAGCCGGAGGCGTGTACGCAGTTTTGCATTACATCGCCGATAAAGCGGCCGAAACTGCCGCGGATCGTCCACGGGGCGGCCTTTTCGGGGTTCGTGCTGCCGATTTCCTGGCGGACTTTGGCGATAGCGTTTTCGCCCTGGAAAACGAAGGCGTAAATTTTATGGTTCGGCACATTGTTAAATTCACCCATCATATATTGGATAACTTCTTCCAAGAAGGGTTTGCCTTCCAAATTTTTGTAGTGCGCGCGGGCCAATTCTTCCGTAAGCGAAACTACTTTGGCCCCGGTCATTTGCAGGCCGAGGTGATCAAGGCGGTCCAAGATAAGACCGCTAATGCGTTTTTCAATAGCATCAGGTTTAATTAGAACAAGCGTTCTTTCCATATATCTCATATTCACATTATACCAAGATTAAAACGCCTGTCAACTTTTTTGCGCGCGCAAAGGATTTTGCCCAATACAAGGGCACATTAGGTATAATAGATAATAACGGAGAAAAGATCTATGGTCCAAGATAAACCTATTAAATTCGGCGTTATCGGCGCCGGCAAAATCGGAACTTTCCACACCCGCACCCTTGCTAAAATGAAAGGGGTTACGCTGGTGGGCGTGTGCGACCCGGACGTAATGCGCGCGCAAAAACTCGCGTGGGCGCACAACTGCACCCCCTATACCAAGCCCGAGGAACTCGTCGGGCAAGTGGACGCCGTAATTGTAGCGGCTCCTACGCAGTTGCACCACCAAATAGGTATGTACTTTTTGGAACACGGCGTGCATACGCTCGTAGAAAAACCGATTGCGGTAACAATGGAGGAAGCGCGCGACTTAATCCAAGCCGCCAAACGCCACCACCTGGTTTTACAGGTTGGGCACGTGGAACGCTTTAATCCCGCCGTAGTGGAAGCCGTAAAATACATCAAAGACCCGCGCTTTATCACCATTACCCGCCAAGGACCGTACGACGGGCGTATGGCTAACATTAGCGTAGTGCTGGACCTGATGATTCACGATATTGATTTACTCTACACCATTGTCCCCAGTGAAGTGGTCCACGTGGATGCCGTGGGGCTTAGCGTATTTTCTCCGCACGAGGACATCGCCAACGTCCGTCTGCACTTTGCCAATGGCGCCGTGGCCGACGTAACCGCCAGCCGTGCCAGTTTTGAACGCGCCCGCTTTATGCACCTCTTCCAGCCGAGCGGATATGTGTCCGTGGACTTTATGAACGCCCGCGTGAAAACATACAGCAAGGACAAACCCGTCATTAATAATATGAACGATTTGACGGTTAATTACCCCAAGGTGGAAAAGCAGTTGCCCATTACCGCCGAAATTTTACACTTTATTGACTGCATCAAAACGGCCAGAACGCCTGCCCCCAGCGGCGAAAAGGGCACCAAAGCCTTGGAACTTGCGTTGCAAATTTGCGAAAAAATGAACCGCTTTGATATTCCGAAAACGGGGCACCTGCACACGCCCAAACCGTTGCAGGCCATCAGCACCGTTGCCCGCGCCGCCCAAGCCGTATTGGACGAAACCTTGGGCCAATTTAAAGGAGACGAAAAATAATGTCCACCATTACCCCCATTTCTAAAAATATTCTCATCGTGGCGGGTGATGTATCCGGCGATATCCACGCCGCCGCCTTGGTGCGCGCTTTAAAAGAAGCCGACCCCGATGTGCGCGTTACAGCAATTGGGGGCAAACAATTAGCGTCCGCCAGCGATACCTTTATGTTTGATTTGGCCAGCCAAGGCGCAAGCGGATTTATTGAACCGCTTAAAAAAATGCCGCTTTGGATTAAACTTTTAAATCAAATCCGCGACTATATGGAAACGCAAAACCCGGTGGCGCTTATCGTGGTGGACTTTTACGGCTTCAACCACCAAGTATTGGGTATGGCCAAGCACCGCAACATCCCGGCCTACTATTATGTAACGCCGCAAGTGTGGGCCAGCCGCCAATACCGTGCCAAACAACTGGCAAACCTGACGAAAAAAATGTTCGTCATTTACCCCTTTGAGCCGGAATTTCACAAACAATTTGGCGGAAACGCCGTATTTTTGGGCAACCCCTTGTTAGACTATTTGCCCGCACCCAAGGATAAAAACTTCAACGTAACCGACCATAAAAACCACGCTTGGAAACTGGGTATGCTGCCCGGCAGCCGTATGGGCGAAATCAAGCGCTTAACGCCTGTTTTCTACCAAACCTTTAAACAAGTGTTAAAGGAATTTCCCCATACGCAAGCGTATATGTTTTTATTGCCGGACGCCGACGAAAAGGTGTTCTTGGATTTAATCGGCGAAAAACCGCACGACAATTTCCATTTTGTAAAAGACAACCATTACGCCAAACGCTCGGAAATGGACTTTTTGCTGGCCTGCTCCGGCACCGCCACCTTGGAAAACGCTTTGCTCGGTATCCCTATGGTGGTGGCATACAAACTCTTCTGGCCGACTTACGAAATTGCCAAACGCGTGATTAAAGTGCCGTATATTTCGCTCGTCAACCTGCTGGCGCGCCGCCCTCTGGTAAAGGAACTTATCCAGCAAGACGCTAACGCCAACGCTTTGGCGGCGGAAACAATGGCAATGTTCCAAAACCCGGCCAAACTGACCGCTATGCGCAAAGACTTGCTCAAACTGCGCGCGTCTTTGGGCGAACCCGGCGTAGCCAAACGGGCCGCGGCGGAAATTTTAGACGATTTAAAACACGAGTAACCTTATGCAAAACGCTCCCGATTTACCGGCCTTGCTCCGTAAGTTTAAAGAATACAACCCCAATCAAGACACTTCTTTGATTGAAAAGGCGTATCACTTTGCCGAAAAGGCACACGAAAAGCAAAAGCGCGAAAGCGGCGAGCCGTATTTTACGCATTGTTGCCACGTCGCCAATATTCTAATGGATTTTAACCTGGACGCCGACACCATTTGCGCCGGCCTGCTGCACGACACGGTAGAGGACACCTCCGTAACCTTGGACGATTTACGCCGGGAGTTCAACCCGGAAATCGCCCATATGGTACAAGGGGTAACAAAAATCAGCGACTTAAAATTTTCCTCCACCGATGAGGAAACCGTAGAAAATTGGCGCAAAATGTTAATCGCCGTGGCCGAGGATGTGCGCGTTATTTTAATCAAACTCGCAGACCGCACCCACAATATGCGCACCTTGGATTTTATGCCGCCGGACCGCCAGCAGTTTAAGGCGTATGAAACCATTTCGCTCTATGCGCCGTTGGCCCAGCGGTTGGGGATGTTCACCATTAAAACGGATTTAGAGGATTTGTCCTTTAAATACCTTCACCCGCAGGAATATGCCGACATTAAAGCGCAAGTGGAAGCCCGTACCGCCGACCGTCAGGCCGCGCTGGAAGCCTTTAAAAAGCAGTTGGAGCCTGCCCTCAAAGCCGACAATTTGGATTTCCGCATTTTGGCCCGGGCCAAAAACTACTATTCCATTTACCGAAAAATGCAAAAGCACCATTGCACCTTTGCGGAAATCCAGGACTCCTTGGGTGTGCGCATTATTACCAAAACCTTGCAGGACTGCTACCGCGCCTTGGGGCTTGTGCACAGCGTTTTTAAGCCGATTGCGGGCACATTTACCGACTACATCGCCACACCGAAGGCCAATATGTACCAAAGCATCCACACAACGGTTTTATCCCCCACGGGCGATATTATTGAAATTCAAATCCGCACCGAGGAAATGCACCGCACCTGCGAATACGGTATCGCGGCGCATTGGCGTTATAAAATGGGCAACGTAAAGCCCGACAAAAACTTTGACGAAAAGATTAACTGGATCCGCCGCTGGATTGAGTGGCAGCAGGATTTAACCGCCCCGCGTGAATTTTTGGAAGGGTTCAAAACGGACGTAAATTTACAGCAAATCTTTGTCTTTACGCCTCGTGCGGACGTAAAATCCCTGCCGGAGGGTTCTACGCCCATTGATTTCGCCTACGCGATTCATACGGACATCGGCGACCATTATGTAGGCGCCAAGGTAAACAACCGTATGGTGCGTATGGATTACGCCTTTAAAACGGGCGATGTGTGCGAAATTATCACGCGCAAGAACGGCGCACCCAAGCGCGATTGGCTGGAATTTGCCAAAACTGCCGGGGCCCGCAGCCACATCAAACGCTATCTGCGCAGCAAAGGGGTTGAACTGTGAACGAGGTAAAAACCTGCCCGCATTGCCACAACGCAGTGGACGAAAAGGACAATTACTGCCGCTTTTGCGGGCGCAGTTTAAAGCCCGGGCGCGGATTTTTTTATTCCCACTCCGGGATAATTCTGGCGGCCCTTGTATTGGGGCCGTTCGCCCTGCCGCTGGTGTGGCTTTCCAAAATTATATCCACGCCCGCAAAATGGATATACACCTTATTGCTCCTGCTTTTGGGCGTATATCTGGCGGTGGCCTTGTATCACATTTTCCTGTTAATGCAGGACGCCACGCAACTATTACTTAACGGCGGACTGCCAACCTTATAATATTCCCTCTCTGGTGTGCCTATATTTTTGTACAATATAGAGTACCCTTTTAATTAAACAAGGAGAAATAAATGACAGACAATGAAGTAAAGCATAACGTTACCAAACACGGTCAACCGAAAGCGCTGTATATGTTGTTTATGGTTGAAATGTGGGAACGTTTTAACTACTATGGAATGAGAGCTCTTCTGTCGCTCTTTATGATCAGTACCGTAATTGGATTCACCAAAGCGACTTCCAGCAAAATTTACGGTATGTTTACGGCCCTGGTGTATTTAACCCCCATCTTGGGCGGATACCTAGCGGATCGTTATATCGGCAAACGCCACTCTATTACCATTGGTGCTATTTTAATGGCTATGGGTCAATTTACGCTGGCGTCTTATGAACTCATTAACCCGATTCTTGCATTGGGTACGGGTTTAACGCTGATTATTATCGGAAACGGTTTCTTTAAACCGAACATCTCCTCTATTGTGGGTGAACTGTACGAACCCAATGACGTCAGAAGAGACGGTGGTTTCACCATTTTCTATATGGGCATTAACGTAGGTGCGTTCTTTGCACCGTTTGTGTGCGGTTTCTTGGGCGAACCTACCGACCCGATGAACGCATTGGAAGCCTATAAATGGAAATATGGTTTTATGGCGGCCGGTATTGGTATGGTCATCGGCCTGATTTGGTATTTGGTTTCCCAAAACAAATACTTGGGGCACATCGGCTTGCACCCCGTAACTAAAAACATCCAAGACGAAGACCCCGAAGAAAAAGCCAAGGCCGAAGCCGCCCAAAAGCCGCTTACGCAGGACGAATGGGACAGAATCAAAGCGATTTTCACCTTTGTATTCTTCGCTATTTTCTTCTTTGCGTTCTTTGAACAAGCCGGCACGTCCTTGAACTTCTTTGCCAAAGAAGCCACCAACTTGCACCCGGTGTTGCCGTTTATTGGGGAAATTACGCTTAAAGCGTCTTATTTCCAGGCGGTGAACCCCATTTTTGTGGTGCTCTTGGCCCCGCTTTACGCCAAACTGTGGCTTAAAATGGGAACGAAAGACCCCTCTATTCCGTGCAAATTCGGCTGGGGTTTGTTCCTGCAAGGTATCGGCTTTGCCGCCATTGCGGTAGGCGCGTCCTTGTACCAAGCCAACGGCCCGGTCAGCGCGATTTGGCTGATTTTAGTCTATCTATTCTGCACGATGGGCGAACTGTGCTTGTCCCCGGTGGGGCTGTCTATGGTGAGCAAACTCGCGCCGCTTAAATTTATGTCCCTGTTTATGGGCGTATGGTTGACGGCCAGTTTCTTTGGTAACCTGCTTGCCGGCTGGCTGGCCAGTTACTACGAATCGTGGAGCCTTTCCACGTTGTTCTCCGTTCCGGCGGTATTGTCTGCCTTGTTCGGTGTGATTATGTGGATTATGACGGGCAAAATCAAAAAATGGATGCACGGCGTGCATTAATCTTTGATTGAGATAAAAAATCCCCGCTCAAAAGAGTGGGGGTTTTTTATGCCTTGCTGGCGGCAGTTCGCAAACGGTTATGGCAAAATATAAGTAGTGCTATCTTCCTGTTGTATCCCCCCCCATTGCCTTGCACAAGCGGTGCGCCCGTTCTGTTCCGTCATAGGCCACGCACTCCCGTTGCCCCGCCGGTTTTCCATTGTTATTGTTATCCAACCAAATCCGATAGGCGTTTTGTTCGGCAGCAGTTGAGTAATGAGCCCCCATAAACCCCATTACGTTTTGAGCCTGATTTAAAATATCATACCAAGAGTCCTCGCACAATACAATGTTATCTCCTGCCGGGAACTGACACCCCGCCGGACCGCTGATATCAATATCCCCAATGGCAAAATTATAAGTTCCGTTCGCCATATAATACACTTCCGTAGCGTCCTTTAAAGCGCGGGTCATAGGGATAATTTTGCTATACCGCGCCTTATCCACGGCCGTTTGGTATTGGGGAACGGCCACCGCCGCCAAAATACCGATAATAAGCACGACGACTAATAGTTCAATAAGTGTAAACCCTGCACTTGCGGCGCAAGAAATATTAGCCGTGTGGCCGCCCCAAACAATGCTGTTGTCGTCATCCCCGAGGAATTGGCGGCCCGCAGGGTTACGGGATCTGTCGTTGTAGTTGTCATCCCGGGCGAGGACCCGGGATCCAGTCTGTTTATTAGAAAAACTCCTTATTTTATTTCTGG
>NZ_DJOA01000020.1:0-10443 GCF_002437085.1 Candidatus Avelusimicrobium stercoris
AATACTTGCAGATTAATAAATACTCTGAAAAGTATAAGGGCTTGGATGTTACGCCGAAAGGTGAATTTAGTTCTGACGATACATCTTTCTACACCAAAGGTTCTACGGGAAATGGCTTTGACATCGTATTATCTGGTACCACTTATAGTGTAGGTAAAGCAACTGCTACCCGTAAAGCCGATGGTAAGACTGGCCAAGAGAACGGATTAAATTACAATTATGAATTGTCTCGCTATTACGCAAGCGACTTGACTCAATGTGATGGCGCTGATGACAATGGTAAGGCCCTTTGCGCTGATTTCTGCGGTATTGATACTCCTGCTAACACTTGCTGCAGCGATGGTTCTAGCGCTGCGTGTGCTACTCCTGGGACGGGCAATGAAACTGAAACTAATCCATAATTGATTCCATTGTACAAACCCCGCCTAGTGCGGGGTTTTTTAATGGGGGAAAATACATAAGTTTATTGTATTGTCATTCCAGGGCCCGCATACAAGCGGGAACCTGGAATCCAGAAATAGAATAAAGTCTTTTCTAATAAACAGACTGGATCCCGGGTCCACGCCCGGGATGACAAGCAGAAAGAGTGTCATCCCCGAGTGTTTGGTGGGGCGGAGCGTTCGGGGCTCTGTTGTTTGTTGGGTAGTTATTTAAAAGGTCATACTGGAAGGTTTCTGTCCAGTATCCGTTGTTTTCCTTTTTTTATAACAACAGATCCTGGACTACGACTTTCCAGGATGACGGCAACGACAAACAACGGATTCCCGACTACAACTTTCGGGAATGACAACAAAAATAGAATAAGAACAAGACAACTGTCATCCCCGAGGGGTTGGCGGCCCGCAGGGCTCGGGGATCTGCTGTGGCCGTTGCTTTTTTATAACAACAGATACTGGAACGCTCCGCGCCGGCAAACCTTCCAGTATGATCTTTATTTTTATAAACAACCAACAACCCAAGCAGTAGATTCTGAAAACCCTGCGGGCCGCCAGTTCAGAATGACCCTAATTTTTTTAACAGTCTTATTTTTTTAGGGTGGAGCAGATTTCCTGCCCTTGGGGCGTACGAGGAGAGCAGGTTAAGGGCCCGCCGCCAAAGGGATAGTAAAGCGTGTATAAAATGTCCATTGCCCCCGTGCGTGCGTTGGCCTTTATGCCGCCGGGTTCCAATACCAAATCAAAGCCGCGGCAGGAAAGTTTCTGCGGGCCGATTTTTAAACACTCGCCCGGCAATACCTGCCACTCGCGCGGGTCCACCCCCGGGCGGGACGCGGCGGCCAACTGTGCGCGGGCGGCTTCATCCGTTTCCGCCAGCACGCGCGTAAGTTGCACATATCGCTCGGTGTGCTGGTACTGTGGCAGAGCCACGCACCATAAAAGCAAGAGTACAAACACGATTGCAAGCGCTACTGATACGAGCGTTATCCAAGTGAGGGAGGCTTCCTCGTCCTCTTCTTCCTCTATGGCGTCGGGGTCAAACTCGGCGGATTTTAAAATCACGGCGCTGTGGCTGATACGGTCGTGCAAGGTGCGCTTCTTTTTATCCCACGCGGCCACAAAGAAGCCAAAATAAAACGTTACATTGGTTACCAGTTTGGAAACAATACGCTCCGTGGCTTGCCAAAAGGAAAGTCGGCGGCCGTGGCGGTCCACTACTTTTATGCCCATTAATATTTTGCCGACACTGGCTTGCAGGGGGGAACTTTCTAGGAGCGCGTAATACAGCCAAATAATAACCAGTAATACCAGCGAAACAGTGGCATAACTCTTCATCATCTGCCACAACGCCCAATACAAAACGGCAAAGACGAGCGCGTCAATTAAAAAAGCAAAGAAGCGTTTTCCTATTCCGGCGTACATAAGACACCTCCTAGAAAGCGTATATATATAGTATAAGGGGTTTAACGCTATTTAACAAGGCAAAAATTGCATTATAAGCACAAAGGCACGGCTTGCGCGTGGGTGGCCTTTAAAAGGTCGTTGGGGTTGATTTTAATTTGCAGACCGCGCAGCCCCGCGCTGACGTATATAAAATCCCACAAAATGCAGTCCTCGTGAATAAAGGTAGGAAAGGGCTTCTTCATCCCCAAGGGGGAACATCCGCCGCGCATATAGCCCGTAACGGGGACTAACTCCTTTACGTGCAGCATTTCGCACGATTTATTGCCGCTTACGCGTGCGGCGGCCTTCATATCCAACTCTGCTCCGCCGGGAATTACGCACACAAAGAAGCCCGTTTTGTCGCCGCGCAAAACCAAGGTTTTATACACTTGGTCAATGTTTTGCCCCAAGGTCTGCGCCACGTGCAGGGCGCTTAAATTTTCCTCATCCACCTCGTACGGGATAAGTTCGTAGGGGATGTTTAACTCGTCCAAGTGGCGTGCGGCGTTTGTTTTGTGGATTTTATTCTTCATTTTTTGCTCCCCTTGACTTTTTTAGCCGGGGCCTTTTTGGCAGATGTTTTGGGCCCGTGCAATTTCTGTTCGGGGTGCTCTGCCAAAAATTTATCCACCGCTTCCAATTCCGGCTTTAAATATCGCCCGGTGTAAGATTCCTTGCACGCGGCTACTTGGCGGGGCGTGCCCTCGCAGACAATCGTGCCGCCCTTGTCGCCGCCTTCGGGGCCGAGGTCAATCAGCCAATCGGCGGTTTTGATAACGTCCAAGTTGTGCTCAATAATAAGCACGGTGTTGCCCTTGTCAGCCAAACCGTGCAGCACGTGAAGGAGTTTATCAATATCCGCAAAGTGCAGGCCGGTGGTGGGTTCGTCCAAAATGTAGAGCGTTTTGCCGGTCCCTTTGCGGGAAAGTTCGTCCGCCAGTTTTACGCGCTGCGCTTCGCCGCCGGAAAGCGTGGTGGCGGCTTGGCCCAGTTTTATGTAGCCAAGGCCCACGTCGTTTAGCGTTTTTAAATAGCGTTTGATTTTGGGGATAGCGTCAAAAAATTCCAACGCCTGCGATACGCTCATATCCAGCACTTCGGCAATGTTTTTGCCCTTGAATTTTACCTGTAACGTGTCTTCGTTAAAGCGTTGGCCGTTGCACTCCTCGCACTTTACATAAATATCGGGCAGGAATTGCATTTGGATTTTTAAAATACCGTCGCCTTGGCACTTTTCGCACCGTCCGCCCTTTACGTTAAAGGAGAAGCGGCCCGGCTTGTAGCCGCGGCGTTTGGCTTCGGGCATTTCGGCAAATAAGTCGCGTATGTGCGAAAACACGCCCGTATAGGTGGCGGGGTTGCTGCGTGGGGTTTTGCCGATAGGGCTTTGGTCCACGATGATGACTTTATCAATGTTTTCCAACCCTTTAATGGCCTTGTGTTTGCCCGGAGCGTCCTTGGCTCCGTAGAACTTTTGGGCCAAGGCTTTGTACAAAATTTGGTGGATAAGCGTGGACTTGCCCGAGCCGGACACGCCCGTTACACAGATAAATTTGCCCAGCGGAAATTTAACATCAATGTTTTTGAGGTTAAATTGCTGTGCGCCTAAGATTTCCAAATATTTGCCGTTTCCCTTGCGCAGTTCCTCGCGTGGGAGAATCATCCGCCGTCCGTTTAAATAAGAGGCGGTCAGCGACTTTTCGTCGCGCAAAAAGTCCGCCGTCGGCTCTGCGGCCACGATGTTGCCGCCGTATTCGCCCGCCGCGGGGCCCAATTCTACCACATAATCGGCGGCTAAAATGGTGTCTTTATCGTGTTCTACGATGATAAGGGTGTTGTCTAAATCGCGCAGGTTTTTAAGCGTTTCAATCAGGCGGTCGTTATCGCGCGAGTGCAAGCCGATGGTGGGCTCGTCCAACACATACAAAACACCCGTTAAGCCGGAGCCGATTTGCGTAGCCAAGTGGATACGCTGTGCTTCGCCGCCCGACAGGGTTTGGCTCTTGCGCTCCAAGGTTAAATAAGAAAGGCCCACGCTGTTTAAAAAGTCCAAACGCGCGCGGATTTCCTTTAATACATCCTTGGCGATGATTTTTTCCTTGTCCGTCAGTTCAATATGTTCAAAAAATTCCTTGGCGGCGGAAACCTGCATTGCCGTAATATCGTTAATATTTTTGCCGTTAATACGCACGGCCAGGGCTTCGGGCTTTAAGCGTTTTCCGCCGCAGGTGGGGCAGGTAACCTCGCGCATAAAGCGGTTATACACTTCCTCTTTTACGAAGTCGCTTTCACTTTCTTGGTAGCGGCGTTTTAAGTTGGTAATTACACCTTCAAAATCTTGCTCGCCGCCCGAAATGACGGACGTATAACTGGCTCCGCCCGTGCCGTACAAGAGCAGGTCGCGCTGTTCTTTGGGTAAATCCTTCCACGGCGTGTGCAGGCTGATGTGGTTTTGGTGGCAAACTTGGCGCAAAATATCGTAATAATACCCGCTCCAAGAATTTTTCCAGCGGTGGGTGCGCGTGGTAACAGGGTTATCCCAAGCGGCAATCGCGCCCTCGTTAATGGACAGCGTATCGTCCGGCACCACGAGATCTTCGGCTACTTCTATTTTAAGGCCCAAGCCGTTGCAGTCCGGGCACGCACCGTAGGGGGAGTTGAACGAAAAGAGCCGCGGTTCCAGTTCGCTAAACCCGATACCGCAATGCGCGCAGGCGTTGTTTTCGCTATAAGTAAATTCGCGCGGCTTGTCGCCTTCGGCTTCCACAATGTGCACAAGGCCTTGTGCGTATTTGAGGGCGGCTTCCAAACTTTCCACCAACCGCTCGCGGTCAAATTCCTCTACAAAAATTTCATCCGTTACTAATTCAATGGTATGCTTTTTATAGCGTTCCAAGGTGGGCGTGTGGTCCAGGGTAATGACGGTACCGTCCACGCGGGCTTTTACATAGCCCTCTTTTTTAAACTTGGCAAAGAGTTCCTCGTATGTGCCGGCGCGCCCGCGGACGACGGGGGATAAAATGAAAACGGTTTTTTCGTTAAACTTTTTTAAAATATCCTGTGCAATGCCCTGTACGCTCCAAGATTCCACCTCCCGGCCGCAATGCGGGCAAAAGCGGTGCCCCACGCGGGCGAACAAAAGGCGCAAATAGTCGTAAATTTCCGTAACCGTGGCGACGGTAGAGCGCGGATTTTTGGACGGATTTCGCTGTTCAATGGAAATAGCCGGGGAAAGACCCTCAATATGTTCTACGTCTGGTTTTTCCATTAATTCCAAAAATTGCCGTGCATAAGCGGACATACTTTCCACATAGCGGCGTTGCCCTTCGGCGTAAATGGTATCAAACGCCAAGGAACTCTTGCCCGAGCCGGACAGCCCGGTTACTACGACCATTTTGTCCTTGGGCATTTCTACGGTAACATTTTTTAAATTGTGGCCTTTTGCGCCGATTACTTTAATACTCTTCATAACTTTAAAAACCCCCGGGCGTTTTATGCTTTTTACAAGCGTGCAAAACGCCCTTTTTGCTTAAATAAATTATATAATTTATATATCTTTCATACCCGGAGCGCGCGCGTGAAGAAACCGCTTAAATATTTGCTCTATACCTTGGGCATCCTGTTATCCGTCGGCCTGATTGCCTTTATGATTTATCAGGCTAAGGACAGTTTTGTAAAAATTTGGCAAGGCGTAAAAACCAAATACCTCTTTTTGTCTTTATTGTCTTCTGTGCTTATCTATGTGGCAATGGGGATGAGCCTGTACGAAGTGCTGCGTATTATGGGGCGGAAAATCTCCAAAAGCGCGGCAATGGGTATTGCGCTCGTTTCCACTACGGTGAACTATATTGTTTCCTCTTTGGGCGTAAGCGGGTTTGCCTTGCGCGCCCACTTGTTAAACCGCCGCCGCGTGCCGTTTGGCACTTGTGTTACGGCCAGCATTGTCATTACGGTGCTTTTGTATTTTGTATTGGCGATTATCATTTTGCAGGGCTCGGTGCTGATGCTTTTTAACTCGTCGGCTACTACGATGCAACTGCTCAAAAACTTTTCGCTTATTATCGTAATGTGTGCGGTGTGCGTAGTAATTACGGCGTTTTTATTTAATAACGAACTGCGCTCCAAATGGCTAAGAAAGTGCTTCCGTATGATGAATAAGGTCCTTTACCACGTCTTCCGCGCTTTAATCCCCAAAGGGAAATACGACGATTTTATGGACCAATTGGATGAGGGCATTGACCTTATCCACCGCAAAAAAAATAAACTTACAATGACGATTATCTACGTCTGCGCCGATTGGCTGTTTACGATTTTGGTTTTGTATTTTGCCTTCCGCGCGGTGGGCATACACATTACGGCGGGCGTACTAGTCGCCGGGTTTGCCGTCGGTATGGTTACGACGCTGATCCCCATTTTGCCGGGCGGTTTGGGCGCTATGGAACTGGCAATGACGGCGGTCTATTCCCAAATGGGTATAGACTGGGATTCCGCCCTTATGGCCTCGCTTATTTACCGTGTGGTTTATTATATTTTGCCGGGTATTGTGAGCATTTTTATCTATTGGGGACTGCAACTTTCGTCCCCGTCCTCTCCGCGCAAAAATAAAACTTCCAAAGGAGCCCTACTATGAAAGAACGCATTAACGAACAAGTCCCCAGCGTGCGCCCCAGTTGCTATGTGCACAAAACCGCGGTGTTAATCGGGGATGTTACCATAGGGGAAAATGTATCCATTTGGCCCTGCGCGGTACTGCGCGGGGATATTGCTTCCATTACGGTGGGGGATAATTCCAATATTCAGGAAAATGCCTGCGTACACGTCAATTACGGCGCGCCCTGCATTATTGGCCGCGGCGTAAGCGTGGGCCACGGGGCGATTGTACACGGTAGTAAAATCGGCGATAATTGCCTGATTGGTATGAATGCCGTAGTAATGGAGAGCGAAATTGGCCCCAACTGCATTATTGGGGCGGGTGCGGTGGTTCCGGCGGGTAAAAATATCCCGGCGGGGTCGCTGGTGATGGGCGTGCCTGCCAAGATCGTGCGCAAACTGGAAGAAGACGAAGTAAACGGCGTTATCAAAAACGCCCGCGAATACGCCGAGGCTATCCGCCTGTACAAAGACCATTGCGAAGAACTGTAATATGAAGAAAGTGGTGCTGATTGAAGACTCCAAGGTACTGGGCAACGCGCTTTGTGGCGCCTTAAAGGTGGACGGCATTGAGGTTCATTGGGCCGAAAACGGCGTGGCCGGCGTGCAACTGGCCAAGCAGATAAAGCCCGATTTGGTACTGTTGGATTTAATGCTTCCTAAATTAAGCGGGTTTGACGTGTGCAAACTGTTAAAGACCGACAACGCCACTTGGCGGATTCCGGTAGTGATAATGTCCACCTTGTCCGACCCCGAATCGCGCGACCGCGCCACGGAAGCGGGGGCTGATTATTTTATTCCAAAGCCCTACGATTTGGCCGCCACGTTAGCCGAAATTAAAAAATTGTTACAGATGTAGTTTTTTCAGTGCCCCTGAAACAAGTGCAGGGGACAAATAATAAAAGTTTCAGCCGTTAGATTAGGAGAGTATATGGCTCAACCCAAAAAGAAACAAACCGCAAAGTTGGATTTAGACGCTTTGGAAAATTTGCTTGACGAGGGCCGCCCGTCGGACGCGTTGGCCGTACTGGCCGAAGCCAAAAAGAAGGACGCCGCCGCTTGGTTTTTAACGGGCGAGGCACAACGCCAACTGGGCTCCTTTGAGGACGCTTTAAAAAGTTACGCCAACTGCTTAAAGGTTGCCGACGAAGCCGAACGCCGTATGGATGCGCTCTTGGCGATGGCGGCCTGCTACCGCACCTTGGGGCATTCCGCCGCCGCGTATGAACTGGCAGAGGATGCTTTAAAAATGGCGCAGGAATTGGAATATGACGAATTTGTCGTTCGCGCAATGCAGGAAATGGGTATGGCCTTGCGCGCTTGGGGCCGCTTGGAAGAGGCTCTTGATTTGCTGGATGCCGTTTTGTCCGCCTATACGCAATTAAAGGACTACGCCGGGATGAGTTTTATCCATTGGGCCAAGGGGGGAATCTTCCGCCTGCAAGGCCACTTTGAAGAGGGCGTAGCGCAGTTCAAAAAGGCTATTTCGCTTGCCAAAAAAGCGGGCGACGATATTTCCGTGGCCTATGGGCATTGCGGCTTGGCCGGAATTAGCCGCATTTGCGGAAAAATTGACGAGTGCGTGAAAAACTACAAACTGGCGGAAAAAATCTTCCGCAAGAGCGAGGACGTGTTCGGCAAGGCTTATACCAACTGTGGTATGGCCAACGGCTTGCGCCAGCAGGGTAAGTACGACGAAGCCCTACGCCATTACAATGTGGCTGATAAACTGTATTCGTCTATCCACGATACGGTGGATTTGGGCTTTGTAAAGTGGGGCCGCGCCGATATTTTAAAACGCAAAAACAAAATGGCCTCCGCCTTAAAGGATTTGGAAGAAGCGCGCGTGTTGTTTGATAATTCCGACGAAAAACGCGGGCAGATTTTAACCAAACTTTCCTTGGCGCAGGTATTGTACGCCTTGGGCCGCACAGACGAAGCCGAGGAACTCTACGAGGCGGGCGTGTCGCAGGCGCGCGCCGAAGGATTGCACACATACTTGGAAAGTTACACTTGATTTGCAACGGAACTGATAAAAAACCCCGGGCTATAAAGAACCCGGGGTTTTTCTGTACATTCCGCTCGCAAGAACTCCGGGCGTAAGCCCGAGAGGTGGAGCGAATATCCCCAAATCTTCTACATTTAGTACCATAGAAGTATGAAAGTAACCCGGTTAAGTCACTGCGTTTATCACTGCCGCTATCACATAGTGTTAGTGAGCAAATACCGGAAGAAGATATTTAATGACGGTATCTTTGCCTACTTCAAAGAGCGCGCCAAAGAGATAACGGAACATTATCCGTTAATCGTGATTTTAGAAGAAAATCACGATAAAGACCACATTCATTTATTAGTGAGTATTCCACCCACAATAGCAGTAGGAGCAGCGGTACGGATAATCAAGAGTAATTTGGCGCGCGAACTGAAGAGACGATTTTCTTTTTTAAAGCGGTGTTATTATGGGAGTGACGGTATTTGGTCAGATGAATACTTTGTATCCACGGTAGGGATAAACGAAGAGCAGATACGAAAATACATAGATATGCAGGGAAAAGAAGATTTGGGGCGAACAATGGAATTGTTCGGATGAAAAGAAACCCCAGGCGTGAGCCCGGGGAGTTTCATAAAAAGGGAAATTAGTTGATTTCTTTAATTTCCACGTCAAAGGTAAGTTCTTTGCCTGCTAACGGGTGGTTAAAGTCCAACACCACTTCTTTATCGGTGATTTCCTTCACTACCGCGCGGAAGGTGTGCCCTTCGTTGCTGGCGCCCACCAAATCGCCTACTTTTAAGTGTTCGGCGCCGCCGATGGCTTCTTTCGGCACGCGGCGGATGGCTTCTTCCAAAACCTTGCCGTAGCCTTTTTCCGGAGCGACTTTTACCGTCTTTTTGTCGCCCACTTTCATCCCGGTCAGTTCTTCTTCCAAGCCCGGAATAATGTGCCCTGCCCCGTGGGTGTATTCCAGCGGGCCACGTCCGGCGGAGGTGTCGGCTACTTTGCCGTCAACCGTAAGGGTGTAGTCAAATTTGACTTTGGAACCTTCTTTAATCATTTGTGTCTCCTTTTGGCGCCGGGTTTCCCGGGCAAATATAATATATTGTAACAGTTTTTTAGCCCGCGCGGGAAAGTGAATATGGTAAAACGAAAGCCCCCGCCCAGGTGCGGGCGGGGTTACCAATATATTGGTTGGGGGGAAGTAATGCGGACCGTCCCCCACGGGTCCCCTTACGGCGGCTTTGCCTGCAATGCGCCGTTAGAAAAGGTTTACCACTTTTAGTATGGCTTATTATCTGCCCTTTCACAAGCGCAAAAAGGGGTTAGATAGGGCAAAAAGTTTCCAATTTTTATAATGGCCTTGCGGCATCGCTTTTTGTCGTCATTCCCGAGTGTCGTAGTCGGGAATCTGTCGTTATTTAAAAAAAAACGACAACAACGGATCCCCGAACCCTGCGGGCCGCCAATTCCTCGGCGATGACGACTTTGCGAAAAAAAGAGGTCATTCTGAATTGTCGCTCTTACCACTTAGCGGCACCCCGTAGTGTTTCTGTACGGGGTCCATTAATAGGGTTCAGGATTTACCTTATATGAGTAGTGGTTGTTATCTAAAAGGTCATACTGGAAGGTTTCTGTCCAGTATCTAATCCTTATTTTATAACAACAGATCCTGGACTACGACTTTCCAGGATGACGACAACGGCAACTACCCAAGATGTAGGTCCTGAAAACCCTGCGGGCCGCCAGTTCAAGACGACGTGCCGTAATGTTGTCATTCCCGAGTGTTGTAGTCGGGAATCTGTTTTTGCCGTGGTTGTTTTCTTCCACAACGACAGATCCCCGACTAAATTCCTCGGGGATGACGACTAGACAATGTCGTTTTTTCGTTGCTTTTCCGTCGTTTATTTTAAAGGGGTT
>NZ_DJOA01000047.1:0-17079 GCF_002437085.1 Candidatus Avelusimicrobium stercoris
CAATCGGTAGATCCTGAAATAAATTCAGGATGACCTTCTTTTTTAATAATGGCAGAGCGCCGTACCTTAGCGCGCCGCCAAGCACTATGGGATAACACCCACCGCAAACAACAGAAATCAGACATCAAAAAAGCCCCCGGGAAACGGGGGCTTTTTGCGCCAAGTAAAACTTATTTGTGGCAGGGTTTAAGCGATTCGGTGTAAATCGCGCGGACGGCTTCCTTGGTGGCATCAGTCGGTGCAAGGCCCAACAGCCCATCCAAAGACGGCGTATTGAACGCCAATTCCACGAGTTTATCCACATCCTCCGCCTTAAAGCCTTCGTCCAGCAGTTTGTGCGTGGAGCCCACAGAGAAGAGCCATTTTTCCACTCCTTCGGCCACTTTTTCAGCTTCACAGCCACAACCCTTCAAACCGGGCACGATAGGCGCGAGCACATCGGCCAAGGTCGCCGGGCGGGCGGGATAAATATTCTTTAACACCGCAGGCAGTAACATCGCCAAGCCCAAACCGTGCGTCAAGTTCGGGTTCACGCCGGAAAGCGGATGCTCCAACGCGTGCGTATAGTGCAACATCCCGTTATCAAACGCAATACCGGCCGCCAACGCCGCATAGGCCAAGAAATAGCGCGCTTCCAAATTTTTGGGGTCTTTCAAGGCTACCGGCAGGTATTCGGCCACCAATTTGACTACGGAAATAGCCAAATCAATCGCATACGGGGAGGCCACTTTCGTGGTGGCGGCTTCTACCACGTGGTTGACCGCGTCAATAGACACATAGCGGGTCTGATTTTCGGCGAGGCCCGTCATCAAGGCCGGGTCGTCAATAGAATAGAGCGGGTAAATGCAATCGTACGCAATGGCCGGCTTGAAGTTCTTTTCTTCAATGCTAACCACGGCAAAACGGTTGGCTTCGGAGCCGGTACCGTGCGTGAGGTTAATCGCAATAATCGGGGCGGCCTCGGTTGGCGTAAATTGGAAGGTATATAAGTCTTCGGCGGTTTTGCCCGGATATTTGAGCAAAATGGCCGCGCTCTTGCCCGCGTCAATGGCGGAACCGCCGCCAATGGCGATAACCGCTTGCGCGCCGAAATCGTGCGCCATTTTTACGGCATCGTTGACGTGGTGGGTATTCGGGTTCGGCGTTACCTGGTCGTAATGCACATACTGCATCCCCGTGGCTTCAAAGGCCTTGGTAACGTGGTCCCACGCGCCTGTTTTTTTATAGGCGCCGCGCCCAGTCATTACTAACACTTTGTTAATACCGCGCGCTTTTAAATCTTTGCAGATATCGGCAATTTTGGCAATGGCACCCACGCCAAAATAAACCAACGTACGGCTGCGGATTTCGCGAACTTCGTTGATATTAATGTCCTTTTCCCACATACTTTCCCCTCCTTAATATGGTTACTTCTTCCCCCATAATATAGCATAATTCGGGGCGGAGCGGAAGCGTACAAAAGGATTATTTTTTAAGACTGCGCCACAGGCGGGCAATCCCCGTTTTTAGCGTTACGCGCGGCGTAAAACCCAAGCGGGAAATTTTGGAAATATCGGCAGACGAAGTGCGCACATCACCCGCGCGGCTGGGTGCAAAGGTGCGGGCCAATTTTTGGTGCGTGGTTTGTTCTATCAGGCGCAGCAACGCAAGCAGGGAATAACTTTTCCCGCAGGCGACGTTATACGTTTCGCCGGGTACGCCTTTTCGGGCCGCCAAAATATTGGCGCGGGCCACATCTTCTACGGCGATAAAGTCGCGGCTTTGCCTTCCTGTTCCGTCTATGCGCACGGGCTCGCCATTTAGGGCGCGCTGTAAAAATTGGGCAATGACAGCCGCATACGCGCCGTTAGGATTTTGTCCTGCCCCATAGACGTTAAAATAGCACAAGCAAACCGTTTCTAACCCATACATTTGCGTATAAAAACGGCATAATTCTTCGCCGATTTGTTTGGAAAGCGCATAGGGCGAACCGGGACGCTTGGGCGAGGTTTCCTTGCACGGTTTAGACGAAGTACCATACACACAGCAGGACGAAGCAAACACTACGCGTTTCACGCCTGCCTGGCGGGCGGCTTCCAACACGTTAAGCGTGCCGGACACGTTAATTTGCCAAGTTAATTGGGGCTCCTCTACCGAGCGGGGCACCGAAACAAGCGCCGCGTGGTGGAGCACATAATCGGCCCCTTGAAAGGCTTTTAAAAGGGCGGAAAAGTTGCAAATATCGGCTGAAACAATTTTAATTTTTTGCTGAACGGAAGATAAATTGGAAAGAGAGCCCGTTGAAAAATCGTCCACCGCCACTACTTCTTGCCCGTGGGAGACCAGTTCCTTAATAATATGCGAACCGATAAACCCCGCTCCCCCGGTAACGACCCATTTTTTGGCTTGTGCGCGCACAGGCGGCTCCTTTCATACAAGTTATGCTTTATTATACTTTTTTAGCGTTACGGCTGCACGGCGGTGTAGGACGGAATATAATAAGTGGAAAGTTTTTGCACCGACGGCTGGTCCTTGGCGGAGTGCGTATCAAAAATACCCGCCGTCGGAAAGCCCGCTTGGTGCGCCGTCGTCAAGGCATAGAGGGCATCTTCCGCCACCAAAGTGCGCTTTTTTTGCGTGCCTAATTTTTTGAGGGCGGCTTCGTAAATGACAGGCGTTCTTTTGCCTGCGCCCACTTCATCGCACGTTAAGATAAAATCCAAATAAGGCAACAGCCCCGTGCGCTTTAAAGCGGCCACTGTTAATTCTTTATCCGAAGCGGTCGCCACGCACATCTTCACGCCCTGCTCTTTCAAGCGGCGCAAGAGTTCCGGCACGCCGGGCTTGGGCATAATGGTATGGAAATACCGCTCGCGGATAGGGGCTAACGTCAGGCGCAAAATTTCCTCGGGCGATTGGGGCAGGTTATATCTTTCTTTGACGAGTTTGGCACCGTCCATTAGCGACAGTTGCGCCAACTGGTCGTTAAAATCGGCAGGCGGATTAATCCCCTGCGTACGCAAAAAATTTACGCCGGAATTTTCCCACGCCCATAAAGAATCCAAGAGTGTTCCGTCCAAGTCAAAAATAACGGCGTCAATGTCCTTCTTGCCGGGGAAAATCACCGGGCGAAACGGCGTTTGTACCGTTTGCACCGTTACAGACGGAATTTCTACCGGGCGCAAGAGCAAAGAAGATACTTGCGGGCCGACCGGGAACCGCAGAGGCGGTACAGACGGAATTTTCACCCCAGGGAAACGGAACGGTTTGGGAACCATTTCCGCAGCCACTTTGCCCGGCACACGCACGGACGGCAACCGCTTCTGCGCTACCGCAAACGGGGCACAGAAAGACAGCAAAGTAAAAACCGCAAGATATTGGCAGGTACGCTTCATATATATATTGTACCTGTTTCAGTTAATTCCCGGCAAGCCAAGACGGCTACTTTTTGCGCGGGGCAGGCTTACAAGCGCGGTGGGAAATATTTTCCATAATATGCTCCAAATACACCAAAGGTACCGTTTTTTTAACACCGTAACGCTTCATCACGCTTTCCACTCGCAGGTACGCAAGCCATACCTTGCCGTCCGCATCCTCCCATATGTTAATGCGCAGCGGAAGCAATACGGATAAGGCCTGCTGCAACAAAAGCAGTTGGGCGCGCATCGCCGGAGAACCCGCCAAAATAGTATAGGTGGGGCGGAGTTTAACGCCGCAGGCGGCGGCCTCTTGGGCGTGGTCTATAATTAAACTAATGGGGATACTTTTTTCCCGCAAGATACAGCGCACGCGCGCTACGGTTTGTTTGGCACTAAGGGCACTTTGTACAAGGTAAATTTCTTTTTCCATAGTATTCGTCTTTTTATCGCCGGATTTCTGCATAAGTCCTCCTAACCGAGATAACCGGTTGCAAATTATTATTATACCTGCCGTTTCTCCCCCCGCCAAGCCCAAAAAAGGATTAGTTTGAACGGCTCTATTTTGGCTCCAAAAAAGTTACAATATAAGTATGAAACACAACAAAACCTGGCAGGGAAACTCCACAAAAAGGCGCAATACGGCCTTTTTTTTATTTGTCTTTCTGGGTATGCTGACGGCCTTCGGCCCGTTTGTAACCGATATGTACTTACCCAGCCTTCCGGCGATGACGTCGTTTTTTAACACCAATGCTTCTATGGTGCAGTTGGGGCTGACGTTTTCTATGCTGGGGCTAGCCGCCGGGCAAATTATCTTCGGCCCGTTAAGCGATAAATACGGTCGCAGAACACCCCTATTAGTTTCTATGGTGCTGTTCTTATTATCTACGGTGGCCTGTATTTTTGCGCCGACCATAGAAATCTTTGTATCCTTGCGCCTGATACAGGGCTTGGCCGCCGCGGGTGGAATCGTTATTTCCCGCTCCATTGCTACGGATAAATTTAAATCCGCCAGTTTAGCCAAGGCCTTGGCCGTCATCGGGGCGATTAACGGCATTGCCCCCGTAGCCGCGCCTGTTATTGGCGGGGGTATTTTAAAGGTAACCGGGTGGCAGGGCGTGTTTGTGGTGCTCTTGGTTATCGGCCTTCTGCTGACGGGGGCGTGCGTACACTTTAACGAATCTTTATCCCACGCCAAACGCTCTAAGGAAAAACTTTCTAAAACCTTTGGCCTCTTTAAAAATGTTTTCCAAAACCACAAATATATTTTTTGCGTCTTGGAACAGGCCTTTGCGCTGGGCATTTTGTTTGCGTATATTGCGGCCTCACCGTTTATCATACAGGAACATTACGGATTTAGCCCGCTGGCGTTCAGCCTGTTTTTTGCGGCTAATGCGGTGGCTATCGGCGTAGGCGCGGGGTTGTCGGTCAAATTCAAACGCCAGGAGAACTGCATTTTAACCAGTTGCTTGGGGATGCTGGTTTGCAGTATTTTATTGAGCGCGGCCTTGTTTGCGGATGCTTCTATTCTCCTGTTTGAGAGCCTGCTTTTTATACTGCTGTTTATGGCGGGGTTGTCGTTTACCTCGTCCACCACGCTTGCGATGGATGCCGTTCGCGGACAAGCGGGAACAGGCTCGGCCGTGTTGGGCGCGGCGGGGTTTTTATTCGGCAGTATTGTTTCCCCCTTGGTAGGCCTTGGCAATATGATGCACTCCGCTGGAATTGCCTTTGTTATCTGCGCGCTTGGGGCCTTAATATGCGGCTTACTGGGCACCAAAAAAGCCCGCACCGCACAAAGCGCCGCCACTAATCCCGCCTAACAAATACCCTCTTTGAAAAAGGCTCCCCCGTCGGGAGCCTTTTTTATTTTTAAATTACCCCTTGACTTGGAGCCAACTCCAAGGACTACAATATATGTACAGTTGTAAAGGAGGCGAAGATGACCATTTCGGAAGTGAGCGAAAAATACGGTCTGCCGGTAGATACCCTGCGCTATTACGAAAAAGCCGGGCTTATCCCCCCGGTCAACCGCAAGGAAAGCGGCGTACGGGACTACACCGAAAGCGATTGCGGCTGGGTGGAGTTTATCAAATGTATGCGTAGTGCGGGGCTATCCATAGAAACACTTACGCAATATGTGGCGCTCTACCGCAAGGGCAACCGCACCTTGCAAAAACGCAAGAACCTGCTGCTTGCCGAGCGCGACCGATTAAAACAACGCATTGAAGAAATGCAAAAAACGCTGGAACGTTTAAACTACAAGATTTCTGTTTACGAGGACAAAATTGTCGCTTGTGAGAAAAAACTTTTAAAGTGAGGGAACTATGTCTAAAAATGTATTAATTATTTCCGCCAGCCCCAGAAAGGGCGGCAACTCCGACTTGTTGTGCGACCAATTTTTACAGGGGGCCCTGGATGCCGGGCACCACGCTGAAAAAATTGCCTTGCGCGAGCACAAAATTAACTACTGCTTGGGCTGTGGCGTCTGCAATACCACGCACAAATGCGTGCAAAAAGACGATATGTCCGAACTCTTAAACAAAATGGTGGAAGCGGACGTAATCGTTTTGGCTACGCCTGTTTACTTTTACAGTATGGACGGCCAGTTAAAGACGTTTATTGACCGCACCGTTCCGCGCTATACCGAAATTTCCAATAAAGATTTCTACTTTATTGTTACCGCCGCCGACACCAGCCACAAAAATATGCAGCGCACCTTGGAAGCCTTGCGCGGATTCACCGAGGACTGTCTGGACGGGGCCCGCGAAAAGGGCATTATTTACGGCACCGGCGCTTGGCAGAAGGGCGAAGTGAAAAATCTGCCCGTGTTCAAAGAAGCCTACGAAGCCGGAAAGAATTGCTAGGAGGATAAAATGAATAAACATCTTACAGGAATTGTAGCCGCGGCCACCTTGTTAGGCGCCGCCAATGCCGAGGGGTATGACTGGAACGAAGCCCGCCAAAATTTAACCGCCAAACGCCAAAGTTTGGCTGCTGTGGCTGCGTTCAGCGCGGTGGGCGATTTGAACGGGCTGGAAAAAGCCTTTGACAACGCCCTTGATAACGGACTAGCCGTAAATGAACTCAAAGAACTTGTCTTACAACTGTATGCTTACACGGGTTTCCCGCGCTGTTTAAATGCGTCCGCCACCTTGGAAAAAGTGGTTAAAGCCCGCCAAGCCGCCGGAAAAGAGGATTTAACCGGGCCCGAACCGCAAAAAATTCCCGCCGGAACCGATAAATACGAACTTGGCAAAAAGAACTTGGAAGTGCTGGCTGCGGGGCCGCTTCCCAGCCACCCGGCCGCCTTCATCCAAGATACGGATACCTTTTTAAAGGAACATTTGTTCGCGGATATTTTTGCCCGCGGCGTACTGACCTACCAAGAGCGCGAAGTCGGTACGGTAGCAGCCTTGTCCGCGCTGGCCAACGTAACCCCGCAGTTAAAGGCGCATATGAATTTGGCGCTTAATGTGGGCGTTACCCCTAAGGAAATGGCGGGAATTATGTCCGTAGTAAAGGACAGCGTAGGCAAAAAAATTGCGGTTTATGGTTTAAAGGCAATGAACGACGTCCTCGCCGCACGGGCCGGAAAATAGGCCTTGACTTGGAGCGAACTCCAAGGTATATACTTTATAGAGAAATGAAGAACTTACTTAAAAATTTAAGGTTTGCCGGGTGTTTGGGGCTTCTTATATTGGCCGCCTGCACGCCGAACAAACCAGGGGATGAAAGTATGAAGAAAGCACCAATTGATACCGTATTTGCCCAAGGGGAAGTGAACCCCTACGGTAAATATTTTACGGGCACCACCTACTTAACGATGTTAAGCGGGCGGGACAATACCTTTAACGCGCCGATTGGCAACGTAACCTTTGAGCCTGGCGCACGCACCAACTGGCACAAACACGACGGCGGACAAATCCTGCTCGTGTTAAACGGCGAAGGCCGCTACCAGGAAAAGGGCGGCGAAATTCGCGTATTAAAGAAAGGCGATGTTGTGCGCATCGCGCCCGGCGTTATCCATTGGCACGGCGCGGCACCGGACAGTTGGTTTGTACATATTTCTGTGGAAACCAACGCACACCAAAACGGCTCCACCGCCTGGTTGGACCCGGTAACAGATGAAGAATATAAGTAAGGAATTTGGAACAATGAACGTATTAAACAAAATTAACGAACCGAAGGATTTAAAAAATCTCTCTCTGGCGGAATTAACCGCCCTGGCGGACGAAATCCGCCAAACCTTAATCGTCAAGGTAAACGCCACGGGCGGACACTTTGGCCCGAACTTAGGCTTTATTGAACCGACGATTGCGATGCACTATGTGTTCAATTCGCCCGAAGATAAGTTTGTGTTTGACGTATCGCACCAATGCTACCCGCACAAAATGCTGACCGGGCGCAAACAATATTTTACGGACCCGGCCCACTACGGCCAAATCTCCGGCTACACCAACCCGCAGGAAAGCGCCCACGACCATTTTGTGGTGGGCCACACCTCTACGGCTCCCAGTTTGGCGGTAGGCCTAGCGATGGCGCGTGATTTAAAGGGCGAAAAGAGCAACATCGTGGCCGTCATTGGCGACGGCTCTTTAAGCGGCGGCGAAGCCTTTGAAGGGTTGGATAATGCAGGCGCTTTAAAGAGCAACATTATTATTGTAGTAAACGATAACGAAATGTCTATCGCCCCCAACCACGGCGGCTTGTACGGCAACTTGGCTCTCTTGCGCCAAACCAAGGGCAAGGCCGAGTGCAACTATTTTAAGGCCTTGGGCTTTGATTATGTATATGTGGACGACGGCAACGATTTAGCGTCCTTGATTGCGGCCTTCAAACAGGTAAAAGATACTACCCGCCCCACCGTGGTACACCTGCACACTTTAAAGGGCAAGGGTTGCGCGGAAGCCGTGGCCAATAAAGAAGCCTTCCACTGGATTATGCCCGGCACCTTGGACCACAAACCCGCTCCGGCCCCGCAGGAAACATACGATTCCGTAACCGTGGACTATATGCTTAAAAAGCGCGCGGAGGATCCTTCCTTTATCGTGCTGAACCCGGCCACGCCCGGCGCCGTAGCCTTAACTCCTGATGTGCGCGCGAAACTGGGCAAAGGGTTTGCCGATTTGGGCATTGCTGAGGAACACGCCGTAGCCGCTTCGTCCGCCTTGGCCGCGGGTGGAGCCAAACCGGTACTGGCCGTGTTGAGTTCCTTTATCCAGCGCACTTACGACCAACTGTCGCAGGATTTGGCGCTTAACAAAAATCCGGCTACCATTTTGGTTTATTGGGGCGGAATTTCCGCCGGGGACGCCACGCACTTGGGCACCTTTGATATTCCCTTAATTTCCAATATTCCCAATATGGTTTACTTGGCTCCTACGTCCAAGGAAGAATATTTGGCAATGTTGGATTGGTCCGTCAACCAAACGCAATACCCGGTGGCTATCCGCGTGCCGTTTGCGCCGATTTCTCACGCCACCCGCCCCGTAGAAAAAGACTATTCCGTCTTGAACCGTTACGAAGTGGCGGAAAAAGGTTCCCGCGTAGCCGTTATTGCGGCGGGGTCCTTCTTTCAACTGGGTGAAAAAGTCTGCGCCGAACTCAAAGCCAAACTGGGCATTAACGCTACGCTTATCAACCCGCGCTATTTAACCGGACTGGACGAAGAGGTTCTCAACAACCTTAAAAAAGACCACGAACTGGTGCTTACGCTGGAAGACGGCGAAGTAAACGGCGGCTTTGGCGAGAAAATTGCCTCCTTCTATGGAAACAGCGAAATGAAGGTGCTCAACTTCGGCTCCAAGAAGGAATTTACCGACCGCGTATCCTTGGATGAACTCTATGCGCGTTACCACTTAACGCCGGAATTAATCGTAAAGGATGCGGCCGCTTGCTTAAAGAAATAGGAGAAAATATGCACAAAGTAAGCAGTATCTTATTTTCAGGGATGATGTTTTTGTCCGTTGCCGCTTGTGGCAACGGTACGGCGGACACTGGGGCTTCTTCCGCCCCCGCCGCAAAAACGGCCCCGCAAAAGGAACATAAAGTGTTGGTGGCCTATTATTCCTATTCGGGCAATACGCAGGCCGTAGCCAAGCAAATTGCCCAATTAACGGGCGGGGATTTATTTGAAATTCAAACCGTTCAAACCTATCCTGCTTCCTACAATGACCTGATTGACCAGGCCAAAAAGGAAATTAACGCAGGCTACAAGCCGGAACTTAAAAACAAAGTAGCCGATATTTCCAAATACGACGTGGTTTTTATCGGCTCGCCCAACTGGTGGGGCACCTTTGCCCCGGCGGTAGGATCGTTTATCGCCCAAACTGACCTGAAAGGCAAAAACGTGGCCCCGTTCTTTACGCACGGGGGCGGCGGTATGCAGCATTGCGAAAGCGATATGCGCGGCCAACTGGCGGGCTCTACCGTAGCAAAAGGGATTACCTTCTCCGGCCGTTCTTCGGGCGCCCCCCAAGAAGCGCTTGAAAAATGGGTCAATAGTGTAATAAAATAAACTACCCTAAAACAAGGAGAACGGTTATGCAACGGATTATTCGCATTATTGTGGACATCAGTATAACTGTTCTCTTTTTGTTATGCCTGTGCTATCCGCGCACGAGCAACCGGGTACACGAAATTTTAGGCGTTGGTTTATTTGCCCTTTTTATATGGCACAACCTGTTAAACCGGGGCTGGTACAAAACGCTTTTCCGCGGCGAGTGGCCGCTTAAACGCATCGGCTGGGCCGCCGTTAATCTATTGTTACTGGCCGATATGGTTGGGTTAGGTATCAGCGGGGTAATGCTCTCGCGCGACGTGTTTGCTTTCTTGGGATTATCCGGCAGTTGGAGCGCCAAACAGTATCATACTTTTTTTGCTTACTGGGGGCTCCTCTTAGTGGCCGTACACTTGGGGCTGCACTTAAAGCAACTTTTTAGCCCGCTGGGCCTAAAACTATCAACAAAAGCGCGCAGGCTTATGCACGGGGCCGCCACCTGCGTCATTTTGGCGGGAATATACGAATTTATTTCGTTCCGGTTATTTGAGCGGTTAGCCTTTCAAGCGTTCTTTTTGAGCGTACCCAAACAAATGACCCTGCCAGGGTTATTTATGCGGCTGGCCGTCATTTTGTCCGCCATAGCCCTGCTAACACACTATGCAGTAAATATTTATTTAAAGGAGAAAAAATGTTAAAAGCAATCTTATATATTGTGGTAATTTTAGCCGTCATCGGCGGCGCAATCGCGGGCTTTCACCAGTACCGGGTAGCCCGCCATAACCAAAAGGACTTATCCGCCTTTGCGGGGGAACAAATCCCCTACACGGGTAAATTGGGCAAGGTGCTGGTGATGTATTATTCGCTGACCGGGCACACGCAAAATATCGCCGAACAAATCGCTCATTTTACGGGCGGTGATTTGTACCGTATCCAAACACAGGAAACCTTTAAGTTGGGACCGACCTTTTATGCCCAAGTAAAGAAGCAACTTAAAACCCACGAATACCCCACCTTGGCCGAAGGCGCCCCCGATATGAGCGCGTACGACGTGATTTTTGTAGGGGCTCCCATTTGGTGGTACACGGCGGCTACGCCTGTTTGGCAGTTCTGGCAGGAAGCCGACTTTAAGGGCAAAAAGGTAGTTCCCTTTTCCACCCAAGGCAGCAACTACGGCTCCTATTTTGAGGACTTTAAAAAGCAAGCCAAAAATGCCCAAGTGTTGGAGGGCGCAGCCTTTAATAACGTGGGCGATAAATACCGCCAAGCCGAAACCAATAAACTGATTTCCTGGTTAAACGGTTTAAAATAGTTTTGTTCCCGGTCTTTTAAAAAGGCCGGGATTTTTTTGCCTTTATAAAAGATAAAATATTTAGTGTGATACTTTTGTTAGTCAGGCATATTCTATATAGATGACGTCATTTGAAGACCTTTACAATACTTATTTTAAGCGGGTGTACGCGTATATTTTTTCACGCGTGCGGAACCACGCCATAGCCGAAGACTTATGCGCCGCATCGTGGAAAAACGCTTACGAGCATTGGGCTTCGTATGACGAACAAAAAGGTGAATTTACCCAATGGATTTTTACGATTGCGCGTAACCAAACCAATATGTATTGGCGGCTGTATTGGGTAAAAAATGTGTTTTCGCTGGCGGAGGAGGAGTCAAATCCCGTTTCTGCGGGAAACTCCCCGCTAACAGAACTGGAACAGGATTCCTTCCGCCAAGACCTGACAAAGGCGCTCGGCAAATTATCCGCCCGGGAACGGGATTTAGTGGCACTCAAATTTTACGCTGGCTTAAACAACCGGCAAATTGCGCAACTATCCCAATTAAGCGAATCCAACGTGGGCACGATTGTAAACCGCGCCGTAACCAAAATGCGCAAATGGATGAAGAACTATGACTAAACAAACTTGGCAGGAACGCGCTGCACAAACCGATTTTGACCCGCAGGGCCGCGCCCAAGCACGCGTGTGGGCACGCTTACAGGAGCATCCAATCCGCACCTGGAAACGCTCCGTAGCGTGGGGCGTTTGCGCCGCTGTATTGCTTGCGTTAGGAGCCCTGACGGGCGCACATTGGAGCGCAAAGGAATATTCCGCACCGGCCAGCACTGCGCAACCGCAAATGCTCCAATGCAAAAAATCCGGCACGCAATTTTTGCTCTCGGCCGAAATAACCTGCGACGGCAAAAACTGCTCTTGCACCAAAAAGTGGACGGACTGCTCTTGCACCAATTCCACGTGTGTACACAGCAAAACCTGCCGCTTAAAATTACCCGATTTCTACCAGCAAGACTCCAAAACCTTGTTGGACGAAAATTCAAAAATTCAATCAGCCGGGCTGGCCGCGTGCCAGACCCAATGTTAGGAGTGAGAAATGATTAGCCGTATCATTAAGCCGTTATTACTTACGCTCACGTTTTTTGCCGCTTCGTTCGGCGCGTGGGCCAAACCGGTGGACGCCGTACTGTTCACCTCGCCTTACTGTCCGCATTGCCGCCACTTAAAGCAAGACGGATTCCCCAAAGAGTTTACGGAAAAATACAAAGGCCAAGTCCGCCTGACCGAATATGACATAACCAAGGACGCCAACAACGTCATTTTTTCGCAGACGTTAGAGGCATATCAACTAGATAATGCCGGGATTCCTATGCTAATCGTGGGCGAGACCGTTTTGCAAGGCTACCCCACCCAAATCGGCCCCGGAGCCGATGCCGCCGTGCAAAAGGCATTAGAAAACAACGAGGAAACCCATGTGCCCAGTTTACAAAAAGAGGAAGACTCCCTACAAACACACGAAACGCTGTTTAGCCAAATTACGCTCTGGGCCATTATCGGCGCGGGGCTGGCCGACGGGGTCAACCCGTGCGCGTTTGCGGTAATCGTGTTCTTTGTGTCCTTTTTGGCGGCTTATAAATACACCAAAAAAGAAATCCTTGTCGTGGGCTCGGCCTATTGCGTTGCCGTATTTTTGGCGTATGTGTTAATGGGGCTCGGTGCGTTCCATATTTTGTACGCAATGAAGGCCTTCCGCTATGTAACCTTGGTGGTACAATGGGGTATGGTGGGGCTGTGCGGCGTGTTTTTACTGCTGAGCATTTACGACTTTGTGGTCTATCAGCGCACCAAAAAGTCCGAAAAAATGCTCCTGCAACTGCCCACTAATTACAAGGTTTACATCCATAAAGTAATGCGTTTCTTCTTAAAGGATAAACACAGTTCTATGTGGCGGCTCCTGCTGGCGGCGTTTATTGTGGGCTTTGTGGTGTCGGGCGTAGAAGCCGTATGCACCGGGCAGGTTTATTTGCCGACGATTGTGGTTATTTTAAAGGAAGTAAACCAGCATTTCTGGCGCGCCACGGAGTTTTTGCTCCTCTACAACTTAATGTTTATCTTACCGCTGGTTCTCGTGTTTGTGCTTACGCTGTGCGGTAAGGAATCGGCCACGTTTAACGAGTGGCTCAAAAAGCATTTGGGGCTTACCAAGTTTCTGCTGTGCTGTGTGTTCTTGGGCCTGCTTATCTTGCTGCTCGCCACAATGTTTTAAACTTGCATAGACAAAAAAATCCCGGGGCGTTAAATGCGCCCCGGGATTTTTTTAGACAAATTTATTTTTCTTCTTTTTTAAACAAGTCGCGCAAAAATTCAGCCACCAATTCCTTGGAGCCCAACCCTACGCCGATACCAAAGGCCAAGCCTAACGAGGCCAGCACAATAATTACCACGTTATTTACCAACTGGTTGGCAAAGCCCAAGTTCTCCACCGCCACGAGAGCACAAAAGAATACGATAAACGCATTGACCGCGCGGGAGATAAAAAACCCACCCTTTAAGTTATTGGCTTTGGCGGAGTTTTCAATAATATTCCCCATTAATTTACCAAACAGCAAGCCCGCAAACAAAATCAGCACGGACACAAAGAGCGTGGGGATAAATTCCAAAAATTGCGTAAACAAGTTGCGGATAATCGCCAAGTGGAGCACGTCCGCCGCCAGCACAATAGCGTAAAAAATCACCGCCCAAGCCAGCACAAACGAAATGATGTACGTCGGGGATTTGCCTAACCCAAAGCGCACGCACAACTCGTTAATCCCGAGTTTAGAGGTTTTGTCATCAAACGAAATTTTGTTTAAAATCTTTTTGGCGTAAGAGCCCACAAAGCGGGAAATATACAACCCCACCACCAAAATTAAAACAGCGCCCACCAACGCGCCCAGCACCTTCAAACTGCTCTGCCCTACCTGCAATAAATGTTCGCTAACTTGCGCGGAAATCAATTCCAAATCCATAAAATGTCCTCCTTTTTTTAAATTGTAGCATATATTATTTGTAAAATAAGTATATAGGTATGACGACAAGCACGCAAATCCAATATTTAAAGGGCATCGGCCCGGCCAAGGCAAAACTGTTTGAACGGTTGGAAATCCAAACCGTGGAGGACTTATTGCATTATTATCCGCGCACGTATCAGGACCGCCGTTTAAATTCCACTCCCAACGAATACAATTCCGAATCGCTTGTGGTTTTTAAAGGCCGCGTACTGCGTACCCAGCAAATCCCGGCCCGCAGCGTGCTGATTTTTAAAGCGTTTTTAGAGGACGAAAAAGGCCAACAAATAGAGTGCACTTGGTTTAAAAAGCGCACCTTTAAGGCGTTCCGCTTTGACCCGTTCGGCACGCTCAAAAAAGATTTTCATATTAACAGCGAAGTGTGGATTATCGGCAAGCGCGAGGACAAAAATAATTTCTTCGGCAACAAGGTTACCGTGGACGAACACTACCCCGCCGATGACGCTTTAACCAAGTTGCACGCGGGCCGCTTAACGCCCATTTATGGGCTCACCGAGGGGCTGACAAACAAGCAATTTAGGCAATTTGTGTATGAGGCCCTGCAAACGCCCTCTTTGGCGGCCGAGCCCGAAGCCTTGCCGCCCACCTTGCTCGCCAAGCGCAAACTGTTAAGCGCGCCGCAAGCCTTAAAGGCTATCCACTTTCCAAACTCTATTGCCGAGTTGGAAAGCGCCCGCGCGCGACTGGCTTATGAGGAGTTTTTGCTCTTGGCTACGGCGTGGGGCATTAAGCGCACGCAGACCAAAATTTTAGCAAAAGATTATTCCTACGAAATCAAAAAAAATCTTTTAACGCCGTTCCGCGAGCAACTGGGCTTTGATTTTACAAACAGCCAAAAAAAGGTTATTAACGAAATTTTTAAAGATTTGTGTTCCCCCCGCCCGATGAACCGCCTGTTACAGGGTGATGTGGGCTCCGGCAAAACGGTGGTAGCCCTGTGCGCGATGTTACTCGCCGTAGAAAACGGCTATCAAGCCGCGCTGTTGGCTCCGACGGAGATTTTGGCCGAACAGCATTTTTTAACCTTTAAACGCATTTTAAAGGGTTTAAAGGTAAACTTGGCGGTGCTCTCATCCAGCACCAAAGCCGCGGCCAAAAAGAAAATTTTAAAGGAACTGGCCGAAGGGAAAATTGATATTTTGGTGGGTACGCACTCCGTCATACAAGACGATGTAAAATTCCACAATTTGCGTTTGGCGGTCATTGACGAACAGCACCGTTTCGGCGTGAAACAGCGCAGTAAATTAAAAGAAAAAACCGCCAAGTTGGACCTTTTGACAATGACGGCTACGCCTATTCCGCGCACCTTGGCCCTTGCGTTCTACGGCGATTTGGACGTTTCCACATTAAGCGAACTTCCCCCCGGCCGCCAACCAATTAAAACGGAATCGGCCACTTCCAAACTGGCCTACGACCGCGTGCGCGTGGAAGTGGAAAAGGGGCGGCAAGCGTACATCGTTTTCCCGCTGATTGAAGAAAGCGAAAAAGTTTCCGCCAAGGCGGTTACGGAAGAATTTGAAAAATTAAAAAAGGTGTTCCCGGATTTCCGCCTGGCTATTTTGCACGGGCAAATGTCCCAAGCGGAAAAGGAAAGCGTAATGGCCGATTTTGCCGCGCACAAAACCGATATTTTGGTGGCCACCCCGGTAATTGAGGTGGGCATTGACGTAAAAAACGCTACCGTAATGGTCATTGAAAACGCCGAGCGCTTTGGGCTGGCCAGTTTGCACCAGTTGCGCGGGCGCGTAGGCCGCGGCGAGCACGAAAGTTTTTGTATTTTAGTATCCCAGCACGCGGGAAGCATTGCCAAAGAACGTGTGGACATTATTTGCGCCACGCGCGACGGATTTAAAATCGGCGAGCGCGATATGCAGTTGCGCGGGCCGGGCGAAATTTTAGGCACGCGCCAAAGCGGGGAACTGGAATTTAAGGCCGGGGATATTTTTCAGGACCGGGATATTTTATACCAAGCCATTGAGGACCGCGACGAACTGCTGGCGCAGGACCCTGCTCTCACCAAGCCGGAACATTTTTTATTCCGCCAAAAATTAACAGAACTCTACCAAAAGAACTGGCACCTGATTGATTTAAGTTAGTGGCTTACTTCAAAGCATAGTAAAGCCAAACAGCATTTCCCAAGGTAGGGTTTGTAACGCCTGTTATACTTTGGCACACGCTTTGGGCGTTGCTACTGGTGTTTAAGGCCACACATTGCGTAACACCGCTAAAATAATAATCCCAATACCACTCGTTGCTGGTTCCGTGTATCCAAAAGTGCATTCCTGCCTCACTTTCTCCTTGAACACTCACAGCCAATTTATTACATTGCCAGCCACTGCCGCTTGGTAAGGACTCGCAATTTACGCCGATATCCAAGTCCTCTACTTGGCTGGTATAAGCGCCGTTTGCCATATAATACACCTGTTCGGCCTGTACCAGCGCGTGCCCCAAGGTTTGGCTTTCCACCATACGGCTCTTCATTACCGCCCGTTCGTACTGCGGCATTGCCACCGCCGCCAAAATACCGATGATAAGCACGACGACTAATAATTCAATTAAAGTAAAACCACTGTATGTCGTGCGACCACTTGTGCCAGTAACGTCATTCCCGAGTGTAGTAGTCGGGAATCTGTCGTGTTTCTTTTTTGATAAAAACGGATCCCCGACAGAAACCTTCGGGGATGACGGCAATAAACGCCAAAAGTTGTTAAATCCTTTCATTTTTTCTCCTTGTTAAGGCCTTTATTTTTAAGCAAAACGGCCTTTTATACGCGTTTTTATACGGCAGACACATCCGGGTATAACCACCGCGATTTATCAAAATT
>NZ_DJOA01000047.1:17161-49388 GCF_002437085.1 Candidatus Avelusimicrobium stercoris
AACGAAACAACCCCTTTATAAAGCGCTGCGCGCCGCCCCCTGCGGGCGGCAGATTTTCCGCACTCGTTTGATTTATTGGGCAACACTCTTTTTGCAATGTAGCCAACCAACGAAACGCCAACAATAAACAACTACATTTTTGCCGTTATAAAAAATAAAAGTCATTCTGAACTTGTTTCAGAATCTACCGATTGTGTCGCTAGTTGTTGTCGTCATCCTGGAAAGCCGTTGTCCAGGATCTGTTGTTATTAAAATAAGGGAAAGTACAGATTATGAGCCCAGCGGACCGCACCCTAGCGGGCCGCCAAACACGACGGGAGGACATCAATAGGAACTATGCACAGTAGCCGCGGGAGTAGAAACCGGCTCTTGCAAGGCGGGTTTTTTCGGCGCGGAAACGGGAGTAGGGGCCGGCGCGCTTTTGACCACAGTTTGTTTGCAAAAGGAGAGCAACCGCTTTGGCGTTTGACGGCGGCGGTTTAAGGCCTTTTCACTGGCCCCGTGTTGAACCAAGAAATCATAAATAGCCTGGTTGCAATTTAACGCGGCCAAATGGAGCGGCGTGTTACGGTCGCTGGCGGGTGAAGTGCGGCTGCCACGCGGGGCATTGGCCAAATACTCAAACAAATCCGGCTCCACCTCGTCCATAAATGCAAAAAGCATACGCAGCATTGCTTCGTCGTTATTGATAGTGGCCAAGTGTACAGCGTTTCCCTCGGCGGTACGGACGTCCAAGCGGGAAAAACTATCCGCCAGCAACTGCGCCATTTTGACGTCTTTATTCTTTACCGCCGCCAAAAAGGCCGTCATTCCGCCGGGTTCTTCCACAAACACCAAGGTTTTATCCGCGCGAATCATTTCCTCCGCCTTATCCGTATCGCCCGAACGCACCACGGCAAAAAACGACGCGCCCGAAATGTCCGCCCGGGCAGCCGCCGCACACGTTAAAGCAAGCAAGAGGAGGAAGAATTTTCTCATAAGGTTAGTGTAATCTATTTTACCCCAATTAGCAAGTAATAAAAAAGCGGCACGCCCGTTAATAAGCGTGCCGCCCCAAAAACTGCTCTACTTATTTATCCAAACGCGGGAAAAGCGGAGCGTACTTTTCAATCTTGCCGGGCAGGAGTCTTCTCTGCATTTCCTTGGCAATCGTCGGCATAAAGGGCTCCAACCACACCGCCACTTTGCGCAAGCAGGCCACCAGTTCCAACAAAACGGCCTTAGCGGCTTCTACATCGTGCTTGGCAAGTTCCCACGGTTTTTTCTCGTCCACCAGTTTGTTTAATTCGCTGGCATAGCCGTAAATATTTTCAAGCACTTTATCAAAGGCCAACTCATCATACGCCTTATCAATGGCTTCGTCCACCTCGTCGGCGTGTGCGAGCAATTTGTAATCGCCTTCAATTTTTTCCGGCAATTCGCCAATGTTTTTGGCCGCCATATTAAGCGTGCGGGAAAGCAGGTTGCCAATGTTGTTGGCCAAATCGGAATTATAACGGTTTTTGAAACTCGTCATAGAAAAGTCCCCGTCCTGGCCAAAGGGAACCTCGCGGAATAAGAACGCGCGAAGCGGGTCCACGCCGTATTCGGCGGCCACTTTGGCGGGGTCCACAATGTTGCCCAAGGACTTGGACATCTTTTCCCCTTCCACCGTCCACCAGCCGTGGGCAAATACCTTTTTAGGAAGCGGCAACCCGAGCGCCATTAACACAGCGGGCCAAATAACCGTATGGAAGCGGAAGATTTCTTTGCCCACCATATGCAAATCAGCCGGCCACAAGTCTTCAAACTTATCCGCCTTGATTTGCTTTAATTGTGCTTCGTGCAAAGTTTTATCCTCACAAATGTGCGTGCCGTAACCCGCGGCGGAAATATAGTTAATAAGCGCGTCAAACCATACATAAATGGTATGTTTGGGGTTGCTTAACACCGGGATACCCCACGCCACTTTGGTACGGGTAACGGATAAATCCTGCAAGCCGCCCTTAACGAAGTTAATAATTTCGTTGGCGCGGTATTTGGGACTTAAAAAGTCCGGGTGTTCCTCGTAATATTTTAAGAGGGGTTTTTCGTAGCGGGAGAGTTTAAAGAAATAGGTTTCCTCGTGCACTTCGGTCAACGGTTTTTTGTGAACGGGGCAGAGGTTGCCTTCCAAAATTTCGCTTTCGTTGTAATATTGTTCACAAGACAAGCAGTATTTGCCCGAATAGGAGCCCAAGTAAATATCGCCGCTCTTTAACAATTTTTCAAAAATAGCCTGCACCACTTGCTCGTGTTTTTTGTCGGTGGTGCGGATAAAATCGTCATAGGAAATATTGAGCAATTTCCACAATTCTTTGTATTTGGCCGAAACTTGGTCCGTCCACTCTTTGGGCGTTACGCCAGCGGCGGCGGCAGATTTTTCAATATTGGCGCCGTGCTCGTCGGTACCCGTCAAAAACCGCACGTCAAAGCCTTTTAAGCGTTTGTAGCGGGCCAGCACATCCTGCGCAATCGTCGTGTAGGCGTGCCCGATATGCGGAACTGAGTTCACATAATAAATAGGGGTGGTGATATAGAATTTCTTAGTCATATTCTCTCCGTATTAAAAAATCTGCAAGTTTAAACCGTCCAAACTCATTAGAGCGGTTTCCAACACCAGCGCGGGCGATACATTCCGCCCGATACTGCGTTTATAATTTTCAAATCGTTTTAGCATTGCCTGATAAGCATATTGCTTGTTTTCGTCTGGCTCGTTTATCCAGGCTTGGTGCAAGGCCATTATCAGCACGTCCAAAATAGCCTGCGCTTCCTGCCTGGCCGTTACCAACGTGCGGGAAAGCCCCGCCGCCACGCCGCTGGGTCCCTGCGGGATGCCAAAGCCGCCAGCCTGCAATAAATCCAATGCTTCCGCGGCCTTTAACGCACCGGAGACCGAGCCCGCGCTGTACTTGGCGCATAAATCCACATTGGACACATCGGCCTGCGTTTTGGTTAAAATATCTTTGACGTTTTCCAAGGATAACGGGGCAAACGATAAGGGCTGGCAGCGCGACAAAATCGTCCTCAACATAGCCGCGCGCTTATTGGTAATTAAAATCCACACTGTTTTAGCGGGCGGTTCTTCAATAAATTTTAAAAGTGCATTGGCCGCCGCGCCCTGCATTGTTTGGGCTTGGTCAATAATCAGCACCTTCCACCCGTTCCCTACGGCCTTTTGTTGGGATTTAGCGGTAACGTCGCGGATGGTATCTACGCTGATGTGCTGCTGTTTGGTAATTTCCTTTTCCAACTCCTCGGCGTAGCCCTTACTGGTGAAATCTTTTTTTACTTCTAATCTTGCCTGATAGGTAAAATCTACAAACGTTACATCCGGGTTTGTGCCTTTATCAATAGCCTCGCAGTTGGCGCACACGCCACAGGCATCACCGTTTTGGCGGGCGGTTTCGTCCAAACAATTAAGCGCCTTGGCAAATTCCAGCGCGGCCAAGCGTTTGCCCACCCCGTCCGGACCAAAAAACAAAAGTGCCCCCGGAACCTTTTGGCTCCGGACCAGTTGCTTTAAGTACGAGGAGGCTTTTTCCTGCCCCAAAATATCGGCAAACGGCATTAGTCTATAATATGGCGCTCCAACAGCAGTTGGCGCACTTGGTTTTGAATTTCGTCTATATGTTTATCTGCATCTACCAAATAGGCGTTGGGCGTGGTTTTAACCATTTCCAAATACCCTTGGCGCATTTTTTGGCGGAAGGCGATGTCTTCCTGTTCCAAACGGTCCGAAAATAAATATTCGCCGCGTTCGGTAAAATACTTATCCGACATTAAAAATACGAGCGTCAAATCGGGCTGTAAATTAAGCGAAGCCACCTTATTTAAAGCATCAATTACCTTTAAATCAATGCCCCGGCCATAGCCCTGATAGGCGCAGGTGGACATTGTATAACGCTCGCAAATGACGGTTTTCCCCGCTTCCAGCGCGGGCAAAATTTTTTCCTGCGTGTGCTGGGCACGGGAGGCTTCATACAGCATTAATTCCGCCATTGGGCGGATATCCAGCCCCGGTTCCAGCACAATCTGCCGGATACGCTCCGCCGTGGGTGTGCCGCCCGGCTCGCGCGTTAAAATCACCTCGTGCCCGCACTCCACCAGCCGGTTATAGAGCAACTTGGCTTGGGTGGATTTGCCGCAACGGTCCGGCCCCTCTAAAACAATAAACTTGCCTTTCATTACGCAATGCCTTCCTGCGACGTAACGATTTCCAACTGAGATTTTTTGTTTACCTTCCAGGCGGAATTATTCACTTGGTCCAAAATCGGGGCCAATTTGCCTTGGGCGTTTAAAATAAAATCAATAATCTCGCGGTAGGCGCCGTCCCCACCGTTGTGCTTGGTAACGTAATGCGCGCAATTTTTAACTACGTCTAACGCGTTGGGCACGGTAGCCGCAAAGCCCACAGCCTTTAAAAGCGGCATATCGGTAATGTCATCGCCAATATACGCCACTTGTTCGGGCGTAAGGCCTTCCTTCTTTAAAATATCGTTCAGCGGCCCCATTTTGGTCAAAAACCCTTGGTACATATATTTGTAGCCCAAGTTGCGGGCGCGGTCCACCGTGGTCGGGTGGCGGCGGCCCGTAATAATGCCGCACACAATATCCGTACTGTTGCAGAGCATTACAGCCAAGCCGTCCTGCGTATTAAAGGATTTAAATTCGTCTATTTTGCCGTCGTCCCGTACGAAAAAGTTTACTTTTCCGTCCGTTAAAATACCATCTACGTCGGTTAAAATGGCCCGGATTTTGCGGGCACGTTCTATTGCTTGTTCCATATATAAGGTATTATACAAAATATCCCCGTGCTCTACGGTCTGCCCCCTTTTTGGCTGGCACGGGCAATCCCCGCGGACGGGCACGTTATTTTATATAATGGTAGTAATCGTTTGAAAGGGGTTTATAATAAGATGGCTAAAAGATTTACCGAAAATGCGCAAAAAATTATCCTCATCGCGCAAGAAGAGGCCAAACGCCTCAACCACGACTATGTGGGCACCGAACATATTTTGCTGGGGCTTTCCGCCTTGGAAGGCACTGTATCCAATAAAATTTTATCCGGGCTGGGCGTAACGTTCCGCAAGGTCCGCCAAGAAATTGAAAAAATGGTGGGCATCGGTGATACGATTATGCTGCTGGGAGAAATTCCCTTTACGCCCCGTGCCAAAAAAGTGCTGGAACTATCCGTAGAGGAATCCCAAATGTTGGGTTCGGACCATATCGGCACCGAGCATATTTTGCTGGGCCTCATCCGCGAGGAAGAGGGGATGGCCGGCAAAATTTTGGCCAATTTGGGCCTTAATTTGGATTCCGTACGCGACACCGTGCTTAACTTTATTGGCGACGCAGAACCCGGCGACTTAAACGAGGACAACGCCGTTTTTTCTCAGGAAATCAATTTAAACACCCCTAAAAAAGAACGCGAAAGCGCCGTCAGCAAGAGCAAAACGCCCACGCTGGACGAATACACGCGCGACCTTACCAAACTGGCCGCCCAAAACAAACTGGACCCGGTTATCGGGCGCGAGGAAGAAATTGAACGCTTGGTACAAATCTTGGCCCGCCGCACCAAAAATAACCCGGTGCTTATCGGGGAACCCGGCGTAGGCAAGACCGCCATTGTAGAGGGACTTGCGCAAAAAATCGCCCAAGGCGAAATTTCGGATGTGCTTTCCAACAAGCGCATTTTGGCGTTGGATTTAGCCTCCGTGGTGGCGGGAACCAAATACCGCGGCGAATTTGAACAACGCTTAAAAAACATTATTGACGAACTGGCCGCCGCCAAAGACGCAATTATTTTTATTGACGAACTGCACACCATTATCGGCGCGGGCGCGGCGGAAGGTTCTATTGACGCGGCCAACATTTTAAAGCCGGCCTTGGCCCGCGGGGAAGTGCAGTGCATCGGCGCCACCACCTTTGACGAATACCGCAAATCCATTGAAACCGACGCCGCCTTGGAACGCCGCTTCCAACCCGTGGTAGCCGACCCGCCGGACGTGGAAGATACCATTAACATTTTAAAGGGCGTCCGCTCCAAATACGAAGCGCACCACAAGGTGCATTATACGGACGGGGCCATACGTGCCGCGGCCTCTATTGCGGACCGCTACATTACCGACCGCGCTATGCCGGATAAAGCCATTGACCTGTTTGACGAAGCCGGGGCCCGCGCACGCTTGAAAAACGCCGCGCTCCCGCCCGAAATCAAACAAAAACAACTGGAATACAACCAGGCCGTGCAGGAAAAAGACGAAGCAATGGCGAATAAAGAATTTGAAAAAGCCGCCGCGGCCAAGGATACCGAAGCCCGCTTAAAGGGTTATATTGACCATTTAAAACAAAAATGGCACGAGGAGCACGACAAGCAAGTCCCGCAAGTAACCGAAGAGGACATCGCGCTTGTCGCTTCCAAATGGACGGGCATCCCGGTTACACGCCTGACGCAAAGCGAAACCGATAAGATTTTGCATATGGAGGAACACCTCCACGAGCGCATTATTGGGCAGAACGATGCCGTAAAGGCCGTTTCGCAGGCAATTCGCCGCAACCGCACTGGGCTTGGAAACCCGCACCGTCCGATTGGCGGATTTTTATTCCTAGGTCCCACGGGCGTAGGCAAAACGGAATTGGCCAAGAGTTTGGCCACCTTCCTGTTTGGCGACGAGGACGCTATGATCCGGTTGGATATGTCCGAATATATGGAAAAGTTTGCCGTTTCGCGCCTGATTGGTGCGCCGCCCGGCTATGTAGGATATGAAGAAGGCGGACAACTTACCGAAGCCGTCCGCCGCCGACCGTATAGCGTGGTGGTATTGGACGAACTGGAAAAAGCCCACCCGGATATTTACAATATTTTATTGCAAGTGCTGGACGAAGGGGCTTTGAGCGACAATTTGGGCCATAAAGTCAGTTTTAAAAACTGCGTGATTATTATGACGTCCAACGTCGGCGCGCGTGAAATTACCAATAAAGGCAACACCTTAGGCTTTGCCGCGCACCACACCGAGGAACAAGAGTACCAAGATATGCGCAAGAACGTAATGGAAGAGGTCAAAAAGACCTTCAACCCGGAATTTATCAACCGTATTGATGAAATTGTGGTCTTCCACTCTCTCACCAAAGAGAACATCGGCGCAATTTTGGATTTAGCCTTGGAAGAAGTGGACGACAAACTGGCCGACAGAAACCTGTCCTTGGAACTGACGAAAGAGGCCAAGAATTTCTTGGTGGAAAAGGGTTTTGACGTAAAATACGGGGCGCGCCCTTTACTTCGCACGTTACAGCGCGAACTGGAAGACCCGCTGGCGGAAAATATCCTTATCAGCCGCTACCCGGACCACACCAAAATTATTGTAGATTTTGATACATCCGCCGGAAAGTTGACCTTTCACGGCGCGGCGGTGGAACAAAAAGACGCCGTAACCATTTAAACCTACTTGGAGGAGTTGTATGGACGCAAACAAACAAAAAGCGCTTGATTTGGCCCTGGGCCAGATTGAAAAAGCGTTTGGCAAAGAAGCGATTTGCAAACTGGGCGGAGGCGGCGTAAAGAACGTGGAAGCAATCCCCACGGGCGCGCTGTCCTTGGATTTGGCCTTGGGCGTGGGCGGGCTCCCGCGCGGGCGCGTGATTGAAATTTACGGGCCGGAAGCCGGCGGCAAGACGACGTTATCCTTGCACGTGGCGGCCCAAACGCAAAAAATGGGCGGCACCGTAGCCTTTATTGATGCGGAACACGCCCTAGATCCTGTTTATGCCGCCAATTTGGGCGTAAATGTGGATGAATTATTGGTTTCCCAGCCCGATTCCGGCGAACAGGCACTTGAAATTGCCGAAAAACTCGTGCGCTCGGGTGCGATTGATTTAATCGTGGTGGACTCCGTGGCCGCCCTTGTGCCGAAAGCCGAAATTGAAGGCGAAATGGGCGACGCCCACGTGGGTTTGCAGGCCAGACTGATGAGCCAGGCCCTGCGCAAACTGACGAGCCTGCTCAACAAAACCAAAACGAGCATTATTTTTATTAACCAGTTGCGCCAAAAAATCGGCGTAATGTTCGGCAACCCGGAAACCACCCCCGGCGGACTTGCGCTTAAATTTTACGCGTCCGTCCGCATTGATGTACGCCGCATTGAAAACCTGAAAAAGGGCGATGAAGTTATCGGCACCCGCGTGCGCGCCAAAGTAACTAAAAACAAAGTGGCGCCGCCGTACCGTCAAGCCGAATTTACGATGATTCTCGGCCACGGTATTTCGCGCGAAGCCTGCATTATTGATAAAGGCGTAGAGGCCGGATTTATTGAAAAAAGCGGCAGTTGGTTTATCTATGGGGATGAAAAACTGGGCCAAGGCGCCGAAAACGCCCGCCAGTATTTAAAGGATAACCCCGAACTGGCCGCCGAGATTGAAGATAAATTGTATGTAAAATATCTCGGGCACCACTACAACGGCAAAAAAGCCGACGCGGCGGAACAAGCCCAAGCCGAACCCGCCAAAGAACCGAAAAAGGTTACAAAAAAATAATCTGTATATCACAAGGCCCCGCTTTCCGCGGGGCCTGATTCGTTATAAATTATCTTTGTCATTCCCGAGTGTCGTAGTCGGGAATCTGTTGTTAGTTGTTGTCGCCCTCTTACAAAACGACAGATCCCCGACAAAAACCTTCGGGGATGACCCTGCGCGCCGCACCGTGCAGGTCGCCACTAGGTCGCACCCTTTTGATTAATAGAGCCACACTATTTTTGCAATGTTGCAAACAAACAAGGCCATTATAAAAATGGGGGCATTCTGAACCGTCGGTCCGCACGCTTTGCCCCTTTCCGTAAACGGAATTTTCTATAATATGGATAACCTGTATGAAGAAACTTTATTCCATTATCACGGCCGTTTCGCTCGCGGTATCCGGCGTGCTGGGTGTTTATATGTTCTGCCAACGCTTCGCGCTCCTGCATTTGGGCCTGCTGTATGACGAACTCTACTCTATGGCTACGGCTTTCCCGGGATTTTCGTGGGCGTACATTTGGCGGGAAATGCTGTTAAAAGACGTCAATCTGCCACTTTATAACTTTATCCTTTACGGCTGGAACCACCTTTTCCCGCTAACGCCCTTTTATATGCGGCTGTTAAGCGCGCTTGTCTCGGCCGCTACGGTTCCTTTGGTTTGGTTTTTGGCACCCAGACGGTGGAGCCCTATCCAACGCTTTATTTTCACCGCGCTAATGGCAGGCTCGTTTGCCTTGGTGCAATTTGCAGGCGTAATCCGCGCCTATTCGTTTGCGGTGCTGGCGGTATCGGCGTTTACCTTGCAGGCACTTTCACTTTTGGACTTATTGTCCACCCGCAAAAAACCGTCCACAAAACGTTGGGCGGCGTTTTTCTTTACTGGGCTGTTTGCCGCGTACCTGCATTACTTTTCGTCCGCGCTCTTTTTTATCACGGCACTACTTATATTCTTCTATGCTTGCTATTTTAAAACAGGACGCAAAACTGTTTTTTGGGGAACCGCCGCCGTTTTTGCGTGCTGGCTGCCGTGGGTGTATCATACGGTAACGCTAATGTCCGCCCCCGGCTCCTCGTGGTGGTACGCTACTCCTCCCTTACAAGCCAGTTTTGAAATTGCTCAATTTCTCTTTGGCTCGGACCGGCTCTTGGGCGGGCTTGTTATTTTAACCGTTTTGGCGGGCACATCTATCTTATTTGCCTACAAAAAAACGCTCTTACTCCGCACCGATTTTATTTTGCCCTTGGGCCAAAACCTTATTTTATTAGGTGTGGTAGCAGCAGTTTCGCACAAATACAACCTGTGGCTAGACCGTTACTTTTTGGCCGCAATGCCGTCCTTTTTATTGTTGCTGGCTTATGCCCTGTTCCATTTGCAAGCGCGGCACAAAATATTAATTGTCCTATTGCCGCTTTTGCTGATGGGTTGGATAGGCGAGCATTGGGAATTTGTGCATAACGCCAAGCAAGAGCCCACCGGGCTTAAAAACGCGCTCACGCATTTAACCCAGGTGGAAAAACGCCATACTCTTTTGGTAGATACGGCAAAAACGGGCTATCCGACCGCCGCTTTGCAAGTAATGTACACCTTTTATGCGCCTAAAAATTACGCGCTGGAATTAATTCCGCTTACTGTACAAAACCGCGAACTTGCGTTCACGGGCGAAAAACTGCCCGTGTTAATCCCGGTTTGTTCGGTTCAGCACCTTATTTTTACGGAAACCACCTACGGGCTGGAAGAAGCCCGAGAGCCGCTTATTTTTGCGCCGGATATTTGCATTTTATCCGCCAAACCGGGACGGATTATTGAAAATGACTAACCAAACCTTACTGGAAGATTTTAAAAACCATTTAACCTTTGAACGCCAACTATCGCCCAACACCACCGCATCCTACGGTAGCGATGCGGAACACTTTTTGGAATATTGCGAGGCCAACGAAAAGGACCCCTTAACCATTACGCCCGAATTTTTGGACCAATACAACTACCAGTTGCGCGTCATTGAAAAACTGGCCGCTACGAGCATTTTCCGCAAAATGGAAGCCGTTAAATGCTTTTACAAATTTCTGCTGATTGAGGAAAAAATAAAGGACGACCCGACCCGCTTTTTAAAATCGCCCAAACTGGCGCAAAAAATTCCCACCCAACTCACGCGCGAGGAAATGGACCGACTTCTTTCCTACCCGGCCGAAAAATTTGACGAAATCCGCACCGTAACCATTATTGAACTTTTGTACGCGGCGGGCCTGCGCGTAAGCGAACTTATCAACCTGCGGCTGGAAAACGTAAACTTGGTGGAAAAGTGGGTTTTAGCCTTAGGCAAGGGCGGCAAGCAACGCTTTGTACCGATACACGACCGTGCGGTGGAACGCATTAAGCAATACCTGGCTGAGCGCGAGGCTCACTTTGCGGCAAAAGAGGTGGACTCTGAACTGTTTTTAAACAAAAACGGCAAAAAAATAAGCCGTGTGTCCGTATGGAAGGACCTCGCCGCCTTAGGGCGCAAGGCCAATATCTCCCAGCCGCTCCACCCGCACCTCTTCCGCCATACCTTTGCTTCGCACCTGTTACAGGGCGGGGCCGATTTAAGGAGTTTGCAGGAAATGCTAGGCCACGCCAATTTGACTACAACCCAGATCTACACGCATTTGGACGTAAGCGACTTAAAGGCCAAGCACAAAAAATATCACCCGCACGGCTGACTATGAAGAAACTCATTTTACTGCGCCACGGGCAAAGCACCTATAATTTAGCCCACCGCTTTACAGGTTGGGCCGATGCTCCGCTGACCACGCAAGGGCACGCCCAAGCCGCACAAGCAGGGGAATTATTAAAAGAAGCCGGCTTGTTTCCACAGGCTACCTATTCCTCCTGTTTACTTCGCGCACGGCAAACTGCACAGGCTGTTTTGGCCGGGATGCCCTATAAAATCCCCTTACAAACCGATTGGCGGCTAAACGAGCGCCACTATGGCGATTTACAAGATAAAACCCGCCAAGAGGCCGCCCATAAATACGGGCTTACCGCGGTGCTTTCTTGGCGGCAGATGTTCTTTTGTGCCCCACCGCCCGCCGCGGACAATGTGGCCGCTTACAAACTGCTTCCGCCCGGCGTTACACCGCCCAACGGGGAATCCTTACAGCAAGCCCAACAGCGGGCCCTTGGCTTTTTTACCCAAGTGGTTTTTCCGGCCTTTGCACGCTATGACGTCCAATTAGTAGCCGCACACGAGGATTTATTGCGCGCCCTTGCCGTCTATTTCAAAAACTTGCCACCCAAAGCCGTAGAAAAACTGGTTGTTCCACCCGCCACCCCGTGGGTAATGGAGTTAGATAAAACCTATCACGCAACCCAAGATTACTTTTTGGGCGACCCGCAAAAAATCGCCGCCTTTTTAAAGCGCCGCCCCGAATAAGCGTTTCTCCCGCAAAAAGAGTGCCTTTCCCCTGAAAAATTGTTAAAATAAAGGTATTATGAGTATTGATAACTTTCCGCAAATTGATAAAAAGCAACAAGAACGCTGGGAAAAAGCAAACCTCTTTGCCAGCCCCAAAATGCCGAAAGGCAAAAAGTTTTATTGTCTGGATATGTTCCCTTATCCGTCGGGCGCGGGCCTGCACGTCGGCCACCCGGAAGGATACACCGCTTCCGACATCCTTGTTCGCTACAAACTAATGAACGGCTACGACGTACTGCACCCGATGGGGTGGGACGCTTTCGGCCTGCCCGCGGAAAACTATGCTATTTCCACGGGGATTCATCCGCGGATTACCACTCATAAAAATATTCAAAATTTTAAACGCCAAATTAAATCCATCGGCCTCGCATACGACTGGAACCGGGAAATTGACACCACGGACCCCAAGTATTATAAATGGACGCAATGGATTTTCCTGCAACTCTTTAAAAAGGGCTTGGCCTACGAATCCACCGTACCGATAAACTGGTGTCCCTCGTGCAAAACGGGGCTCGCCAACGAAGAAGTCTTTAACGGCAAGTGCGAACGCTGCGGCCACGAAATTGAACGCAAGGCCCTGCGCCAATGGATTTTGCGCATTACCGATTACGCCGAAAAACTGCTGGAAGGCTTGGACGAATTGGACTGGCCGGAAAGCACGCTTGCGATGCAGCGCAACTGGATTGGCAAATCCAACGGGGCCGAAGTAACCTTTAAGGTGGACGGCGCGGACGAGACTTTAACCGTCTTTACTACCCGCCCGGACACGCTCTTCGGCGCCACCTATATGGTGGTTTCGCCCGAACACCCGATTCTTAAAAAAATCGTAACGCCCGCACAACAAGCCGCCGTGGCCGCCTATCAGGCCGAAGCCGCCAAAAAGAGCGACTTGGAACGCGGCGACTTAAACAAAATTAAAACGGGCGTATTTACGGGGGCGTATGCCATTAACCCGGTAAACGGCAAAAAAATCCCGGTGTGGACGTCCGACTATGTACTTATGGGTTACGGAACGGGGGCCATTATGGCCGTGCCCTCCCACGACGAGCGCGACTACGCGTTTGCCAAGAAATTCGGTCTTGAAATTATTGAAGTTATTAAAAGCGAACAAGGCGTAGAAAAAGAAGCCTTCACGGGCGACGGGGAACTCATTAACTCCGGCTTTTTAAACGGCCTGCGCGTAAAAGAATCCAAAGCCGCTATGATTAAGTGGCTCACCGAACGCGGTTTAGGCAAGGCCAAAACCACCTATAAACTGCGCGACTGGGTGTTTGCCCGCCAACGCTACTGGGGCGAACCGATTCCAATAGTGCATTGTCCTAAATGCGGGGTAGTGCCGTTGCCGGAAGACCAACTGCCGCTTACGCTGCCGGAAGTAGAGAAATTTGAACCCTCCGGCACCGGGGAATCCCCCTTGGCTACGGTGGACAGTTGGGTCAACACCACCTGCCCGCATTGCGGCGGCCCGGCCAAGCGCGAAACCAATACTATGCCCCAATGGGCAGGCTCCTGCTGGTACTACCTGCGCTATATGGACCCGCACAACGATAAAATTTTTGTGGACCCGGCCATTGAAAAAGCCTACGGCCCGGTGGATTGCTATATTGGCGGCGCGGAACACGCCGTACTCCACCTGCTTTATGCCCGCTTCTGGCACCGCGTACTCTACGATTTGGGCTACGTCAGCCACAAGGAACCGTTCCACAAGTTGCGCCACCAAGGGATGATTTTGGCCTTCTCGTACCGCGACAAAATGGGCAACTACCACGGCTATGACGAAATTGATTTTAAAGACGGCAAAGCCTATTTAAAAACCACCGGAGAGGAACTTTCCCCAATGGTGGAAAAGATGTCCAAATCCAAAAAGAACGTCGTCAACCCCGACGATATCCTTACGCAGTACGGCGCCGATGCGTTCCGTATGTACGAAATGTTTATGGGCCCGTTTGAGGCCAGCAAACCTTGGGATATGAAGGGGATTGAAGGCGTAACGCGCTTCTTAAAACGCGTTTGCGGTTGGGCGGACACGGTCAAAACCGTAACCGAAGCCGACCCGCGCAAGAGCGAAATTTTAAAAAATAAAACCATTGCCAAGGTGGGCGAAGATATTGAAAACTTCCGCTTTAACACGGCTATCTCCTCTTTAATGGTGTTGTTTAACGACATCAGCAAACTACCGCAAATCAGCCAGGATATGTTCCAAACATTCCTGAAACTGCTGCACCCGTTTGCCCCGCACCTGACTGAGGAAATCTGGCAACAAAAGGGCTACGAGGGCTTTGTAGTTAAATCGGCCTGGCCGAAACCCAACGAAGCCTTAATGCAGGACGATACCGCCGAAATCGGCGTGCAGGTAAACGGCAAGGTGCGCGACCGCGTGTCCGTACCCAGAAACGCCGAACGCGCAGAAATTGAAAAAATTGCGCTTGCCAGCCCCAAGGTTACCCGCAGTTTGGAGGGGTTGGAAATCAAAAAAATTATCGTCGTGCCCGGCCGTATGGTAAGCATTGTGGCCGCACCTAAAAAATAAAGGGAGTCTGTATGAAGAAATTTATCTGTGCCTTGTGTGCCGTAGCGGCGTTGGCCGCTTGTGCCAGCGAAGGGGCTGTGTATAAACCGCAGGCCCAAATTATGCCGCAGCATATCAAAAAAATTGCGGTACGGCCTATTTTAAACAAAACGGAAGTATTTGCGCTGGAAGATAAATTTTACAACGAACTTTACGACGAATTTTTGCGCAACGGTTCCTATCAAATCGTTTCCGAAAATTCCAACGCCGAGGGCGTGGTTGTTACCACCATTTCGCGCTATTTAAACGTGCCGATTCAGTACGACAGCCAATTAATCCCCACCGTTTACCGTATGGATATTTGGCTGGATGTGGTGTTTATGGATAAAACCACCAATGCCCCCGTATGGCGCGAGCCCGCCTTTTTGGGTACGCAAATTTACTCGGCGTCCACGCTTCCGGGCGGGATGACGGAAGTACAGGCGCGCGATGTGGTCTTTGAAAAACTATCCAAAGACATCGTCAAACGCACGGTGGACGGTTTTGGCTCGGTAATGAGCGAAAACAAAAAGAAAGTAATGAACAACCCGGAATATACCACCATTACGCACTAAAAATGCCTAAAATTACCGCCGAAAAATTATCCGCAGAACTTGCACAAAATATCATATCCCCCGTCTATTTACTGACGGGGGAAGATGTCTATCGCAAAAATTTAATTATTAAGAAAATCCGCGAAATTCTCCACCCGGACGATTTTAACGCTTTTCAAAGCGAAGCGGACAAAGCGGACCTCGGCGAGGTACTCGCCTTAGCCAATACGGCCCCGGTATTTTCCGATGCGCGCCTTATCGTGCTGACGGGCATAGAAAAACTGCGCAAGGAGCCCAAGGAAGCCCTCATCCGCTATTTGGATAACCCGCTCCCCACCACCACGCTTATTTTAACGCATAACGATTCTAAAAAGATGAAGACGGAAAAGGTGCTGGCGGAAATCTGCTCCGACGCCGGGCGCGTGGTTAGTTTTGAGGAACTCAAAAAAGACGATTTAAATACTTGGGTCCGCCAAAAAATGCAGGAAAAGGGCTTAAAGGCGGATTTTGATTCCGTGGATTTACTGTGCGAAAGCATTGGCGGAGAACTGGCGGCCCTGGATAACGAAATAGAAAAGTTGTACCTCTACACCCTAGATAGGGAAAATAAGACCATTACCAAGGACGATGTACTGGCCTGTGTCGGTTTTAGCAAAGAGGAAAACCCCTTTGAACTGTCTAACGCGATTACCGCCTGCAACAAAACCCGCGCCGTACAACTGGTGGATAAACTGGTGGACGACGGCGAGGAACCTGTGGGCATTTTGAGCAAAATGACGTTCCCTATTTTAAAAATGGCGCGCATTAAACGCTTATCCGAAGCCGGTATGGCCCCATCCGAAATTTTGCGCGCGGCAGGCCTAATGTACTGGGAAAACCGACTTGTCAGTTCGGCCCGGATGTTCCCCCCTTCCAAAAATTTTTTAAACGCGCTAAACCGCATTATTGACGCAGACAGCGCCTTTAAATCTTCTACGGCATCCGACCCTAAAATTGTTTTAAAGGGCATTTTGCTAACACTTTTTAACAAATAGCAAAAGGGGCGGCTTGTAAAAGCCGCCCCTTTTTATCGGTTCTACCCCCCGATACTTAAATCCGGTACAACACCCGAGCGGACGCAGTTACATACGCCGCGCGCGGATAAATGGTAACGTGGTGCCCCGCGTGCGGGCCCGAGGAAATCTGTTTAGAAGCGTGGAAGCGGTTTACGTTGTAGCGCACTTCCAAATCCACAGCCCAGCGGTCCGTTAAAGCGCGTTCTACCCCTAAACCGGCATGCCCCGCAAAGCCAGTATAGCGGAAATGTTCGTTCGTGGCAAAATCCACCGTCATATCGGTACGAGCCACACCGACGGCCAAGGGCAAATAAACCTTATACAAATTTTCCGTATCGGTCAAAAACACGCGCGAGGCCAACATATAATTGCGCTGGCGGGTGCTGGTGTTTATTTCCCAACCGCTGGAAAGGTCGGTATCAAAATTTTGGTCTTCCGCCAGTACGCCCAAGGCTACGCGCGGATGCACAAAGTACAAGGCGGAAATTTCGCCCCCAAGGCCCGGATGCCCCAGTTTGGCATCGTGCGAAATATTATCCGTTTGGTCATCTACATTTACCTCGCCCCAATCGGTCCCTAATTCAAGCGGAGAGGCCACAAACGCCGCTCCCAATAAAACATCACCCGTTTGATAGGCGCGGGCCTGCGCACTAAACGCAAAACCCAACAAGCATACGGCAACGGCTAAAAATTTTTTCATTTCTTCCTCTCTCTTCGTTATATTTACTTACCGGTAGGTAACTATAAAAATTATACCATATTATGAGCCCGTCGGGCACAAATTTATTTTGCTACAATTACTATATGGAATTTTTAGCGCAACTAGCAGATATTTTCTTGCACTTGGACGTGCATTTGAACACTTGGGCCGCCTGGATGGGTATTTGGCTCTATATCGTTATTTTTGCGGTCGTCTTTTGCGAAACGGGGCTTGTGGTTACGCCCTTTTTGCCGGGCGACTCCCTATTGTTTGCCTGTGGGGCCTTGGCGGCCTCGCACGACAGCGCAATTAACCTGCCTTGGCTGATGCCTGTCGTTTTTGCGGCGGCGGTATTGGGAGATTGTTGCAATTATGAAATCGGTAAATGGCTGGGCCCCAAGGTGTTTACCAAGAAAGACAGTATCTTTTTAAATAAAGACCACCTAAATAAGGCGCACGCGTTTTACGAAAAATACGGCGGCAAAACCATTATTTTGGCGCGTTTTATCCCCATTATCCGCACATTTGCGCCGTTTGTGGCAGGTATTGGCAAAATGACGTACTTCCATTTTGCTTCGTTTAACTTAATCGGCGCCGCGCTGTGGGTGCTGCTCTTTACGCTGGGCGGTTATTTCTTTGCCGATTTGCCCGTCGTTCAAAATCACTTTCACTATGTAATTGTAGCGATTATTGTGCTTTCGCTGTTGCCCGCGGTGTATGAATTTATCAACGCCAAACGGCAGGAAAAGAAGTCTTAATCCTGTACGTCCGGCAAGGCAACGGGCAATACGCCCTGGGCGGATTGGTTGCCCAAAATAATGTCCGCAGCCGTTTGCAAGACATATTTATTTAACCCGTAGGTGGCCATAACCACGTCCGCCTCCGGGTAATTTTTTATATCGTACGGGCTCATCGTGGAGATAAACACCGTGTTCGGGTTTTCCTCTATCAAGCCGTTAATGGCGTTTTTTTGGTTGATATTGGTTTTATCGGCCCATTGCAAACTGGTTACAATCAGCAAATCGGCCCCTTTGGCGCACGCGGCGGCGCGCTGGCTGTCCTTTTTGCGCGGGGTTAAGGCCGCATTGTAACTGCGTATCGTCCACCCCTTTTGCAAGAACGGTTTGGAAAAATTCATCAGTTGGTCCGCAAAGCGAGCCGGAGCAAAAAACACTGCACACACCGTCGGTTTTTTATTGGAAGCGGGTTTAAACGGAAGCAATTTCTTTCTGTCGCGCACCAAGGTTACCGATTCCGCGCTGATTTTGGCCAGTGCCGTATGATACGCCTCTTCAATTGGCGCAGGGACCGCACGGGAATTGTCCAATAACCCCATTTGCTTTTTTAACGCAAAAACTTTGCGGGCGGCTTCCTCCACCACGGGCTCCAAATGCTTGGCTTGCACATCGCGCCACACTTGGTCAAAGACCGATACGGGCTTTACATACCGCCCGAGTAAAATCATATCCGCCCCGCTTTCCAGTGCGCGCACGGCACACCCGGCAATCGTGCAATAGGTGGTGGCGCTCTTCATATCCAAACTGTCGGTTACAATTAACCCCTTAAAACCCATTTTCCCGCGCAGTAAATCCTGTAAAATCGGTCGCGAAAACGTGGCTACATTTTTGCTGTCTAACGCCGGGTATAAGATGTGCCCCGTCATCACGCCGGGCACGCCTTGTTTAACGGCGGCTTCAAACGGAGCCAAATGGATTTTTTGCAGTTGTGAATAACTGGCCCGCACGACCGGCACATCGTAATGGGAATCGGCCGATGTGTCGCCGTGGCCCGGGAAATGCTTTACCACGCTAACGATATCCGCCGCCTTAAAACCGTTAATAAGCGCACTGCCCATACGCGTTACGCTGGCCGGGTCTGACCCGAAGGAGCGCACGCCGATAATAGGGTTATGCGGATTGCTGTTTACATCCAGCACCGGGGAAAAATTGATATGCACACCCGCGCGGCGCAACTCTAATCCGGCCAAATAGGCTATGGCGGCAGCGCCCTCTTCGTCGCGCGCGGCGGAGAGCATCATATTGGTAGGCAAATAGTCAAACCCCAGAGTAATAGGCGTATAGACCGTGCCACCCTCGTAATCAATGGAAATAAACAACGGAATTTTATGCGGGCTGACGGCGGCCCAAGATTGCAGTTTATCCACCAATTTTTTGGTTTCCGCCAGCGAGTAATTTCCCCATTGGATAAGCACCCCGCCAATTTTGCCCTGCTCAATCGCCGGGCGCACCTGCTCCGCACTGTCCACGTCCACAAACACCACCAAGGTCTGCCCCAGTTTTTCCTGCGGGGTCAAATCCTCAAAGCGCGTTTCGGCCGCTAACGGTAACACACAAAAAAGCAACGCGGACAGCAGGAGTTTTTTCATCAGTAATTAACCTCTACCACCGGAATTTCCGCCGGAGCCAAAAAGCGCAGCGGAATACCCCAATAGAACATACCGGACGTTATGTAGAATTTCATTTGTTCCACTTCAAACAATCCATACACGCGCGGAAATTGCAAGCGCACTAAATATTTGAAAGGGAAAATCTGCCCGTTGTGGGTGTGCCCGCTAAACATTAAAGCGGCCCCGTGCTGGGCGGCTTCTTCGGCAAACACAGGCGTATGACTTAAAAAGATAAGCGGCTTTTTGTTATCCGCTTTTTTAAGCACATCTTCGGCCTCTTGGGCGGTCATACGCACGGTTTTGGCGTCTTTTATGCCCGCCACTTGAATGCCGTTAGGCATTTGGACAAGGTCGTTTTCCAAAAGAGTAATGCCCGCTTCTTTAAAAAATTCCTTGGAGTTTTCGTACCCGACATAATACTCGTGGTTGCCAAAAACGCCATAAGTGCCCTGTGGGGTAACTAAATTTTTAATGCGTTCGGCGTATTTTTCGCGCGACGGGCCGTATTCAAACACATCCCCCAAAACAAGCAAAGCATCCGGCTTTTCAGTCTCAATACGGCTCATCGCCTTATCAAACCGCTTGTACGATACGCCCATCCCCAAGTGGGAATCGGACAAGAGGGCTAGTTTCATTTTGGGCGCACCGGGCACGGTTACGGAAATATGTTTTAACTTTGGGGAAGAAATTCCCCCGTAAATTGCCATACCAAATACGACAGCCATTGTGCCCACGCTTAAAACCCCCAGCCATACGCGGCAATGCAAATGGCACAAATTTAAAATCCAATGCAGTACGGCAAAACCCGCGCAAATGCAAAAGCCTAAAAATACAAGCCCCATCCAAGCATAGGCAAAATAATAAAGCCAACTTTCCCACACACCCCAATACGTGCGCGTATAACCAAGCCCCCAAAACATCAGTACTGAAAATAAAATAGGTAATAACACAACCGGGTATTTCCACCCAATCTGTGGGAAAGACGTAAACAGCCAAGCCCCTATGGTTACCTGCATCAGCCACATAATCACCGAGGCTACCACAAAAAATGCACCCACAAACTCCTCCTTTTTCTAAAAAACTCTTTTTTATATTTTAAAAAATTTTCCATAATAAGTATAATATACCTATATACGTATCATATTTAAAAGAGGACATAACAACACTATGACCGTAAGAGTTAGATTTGCCCCGTCCCCGACTGGTTTCTTACACATCGGCGGCGTGCGCACCGCGCTTTTCAACTACCTTTTCGCTAAAAAAAATAAAGGCACTTTTTTACTCCGCATTGAAGATACCGACGAGGAACGCTCCACGCAGGCCTCTACCGACGCTATCTTTGAAGGGATGCAATGGATGAATTTGAACTGGGACGAAGGCCCAATGCCCGACGGTACCAACAAAGGGCCGGACTTTCCGTACTACCAGGCCCAACGTGCCGATATGGGCATTTACAAAAAATACATTGACCAACTGTTAGCCGAAGGCAAAGCCTATAAATGCTATTGCACCGAGGAAGAATTGGAAGCAAACCGCCAAAAATGCTTGGCTGAACACCGCCCGCCCAAATACAGCGGCAAGTGCAGCCACCTGACGGCAGAACAGCAAAAAGAGTTGGAAGCCCAAGGCCGCAAATACGTTATCCGCTTCCGTATGCCGCAGGAAGGCGACGTGGAGTGGGACGATATGATCCGCGGGCACGTTAAATTCGCCAGCAAGGATTTGTACGACCTCGTCATCCAAAAAACGAGCGGTTACCCCACCTACAACTTTGCCGTAGTAGTGGACGACCATTTAATGCGTATGACGCACGTCATCCGTGGCGACGACCACATTTCCAACACCCCGGCGCAGATTCAAATTTATCACGCCTTGGGCTGGAAGGAACCGATTTTCGCCCACTTGTCTATGATTCACGGACCGGACGGCAAAAAACTTTCCAAACGCCACGGTGCGACCAACGTAGTGGAATTTCGCAATATGGGTTATTTGCCCGAAGCGCTTAAAAACTACTTGGCCCTGCTCGGTTGGGCTACGCCCGATTCCCAGCAACTCTTTAAACCCGGCGAACTGGAAGAAAAATTTGATATCTCCGGCTGCCAGCCCAGCCCGGCCGTAATGGACCCGGAAAAACTGAACTGGATGAACGGGGAATATATCCGCGCTACGCCCTTAAACCGCTTGACCGATTTGGCTATGCCGTTTATTGAGAAAGCGGGCATTAACGTATCCGGCGTGGACCGCGCCAAACTGGAAGGCATTATCGGTTTGGAACAGGAAAAATATAAACTCTTAACCGAAATCCCGGATTTAATCCGCTTCTTCTTTGAAGAACCCGTATTTGAACAGGAAGCCCTGGACAAAGTATTTGCCAAGCCCGAAGCCAAACAAGTGTTGGAAGGCATTATTAAAGTGTACGGCGATTTAACCGACTTCACCGAAGCCAACCTGGAAACCGCCGCACGCGCCTATGCCAAAGCCAACGGGATGAAGGCCGGACAAATCTTCCACCCGGTACGCGTGGCCGTTTCCGGCCGCACGCACGGACCGACCTTGTTCAAAATGTTGGAATATATGGGTAAGGAAAAAGTCCTCGCGCGCCTTACTAACGCGCTGAAATTCTGCAAATAACAGCACCGCCCCAGGGGCAGGGAGAGCCGTGAAATATTGGCTTTTTGACGGAAGTGATGTAGTCGGGCCGTTTACGCCGCAGGAACTTGCGGCGCGGCCCGGCTTCGCCCCCACCAGTTTAGTCTGCCCCGAAAACACCAGCGACCAAGAAGACAGTTGGAAAATGGCCTCCGCCTTTGAGGAGTTAGCCACCACATCTGCGCCTGCCGAAGAAGAATTAGACACCGATACCTTTGATAAGGAAATGGACACGCTTTTAAAGGAGCGTTCGCCCTTGTCCGAGCCGCAGGAACCGCCCACAGAACCGCCGTCTTCGCTCCAAATGCCCCAAAAGCCAGCCAAACCCGGCCCGATTGAGGATTATTTCAACAATATGCAAGGGGGCGACTTGGGCAATATTTTGGGCATCCCGGACCCGAACGAAAATTCGGATATGAACTTGGCCCGGGCACTAGCCAAACAATTTAACAAAACCACTCCGCCCGCCGATAAGGTGGTGGATAAAGACCCCTTTGACGAATTTACCGGGGAGCCGGAAGAGGAACCGCAAGCCAAGGTTGAGCCGGCTCCTGCTGCGCCCACACAAGAACAACCTGTTCCGCCGCCCGCGCCGGTACAAGAAAAAGAGCCGGAACCCGCTTCTATCCCTATATCCGCCGAGCCGGAAGAGAAAATGGAACTAACGGTCCACGGCGCCAAAACGCAGATTTTATCGGATAAACCTGCCCCCGAAGAGGCTAAATCCGAATCCGCGCAAGCAGAAGCCGAACCTGAACAGGAGGTCCAACCTGCACAAGAAGCGGAACCTAAATTAACGGAAACCAAACCGACAGAGCCCACCGAGCAAAAAAACGGTCAAACGGAAGCGGAGCTCGAAGCGGCCCCTATGTTTACCTTACCCGTAGTGGACCAACCCGAAAGCGAGTTACCGCCTATGCCGCAAGGCCCGGTGGAAACCGCAGAACCCCTTTTAACTGACGAAATTCCCGCCCCAACGGTGGACGAACACGCCCCTGTTACAGAGGCCCCTGCTCAGCCCTCACAAGACGAGCCAGAAATTTCCGCAGAGGAACCTGTTACGCCGCCCGCGGACCAGCCCGCGCCTGCCCCGCAAGAAACAAAGGCGGAGCCGGACCCGGCGACAACTATCGTGCTGGAAACGCCCGACGAACCCGCCGACGACCAAGAAGGCGAGGTGCAGGAACTGCCTAAACCCAACACTGAACCCGTAGAGGATATTTTGGTTGGGTCCTTAAAGGTCAAGGCTACGCCGGAAATACAGGAACCCATTAAAAGCGTGCCGATAATGCCAGAAGTCAACCAAGTGCGCCCGCGGCTAAAACCGACGCCGGAAATTCAACAATTTTTAACCGATACGCAAAACGAGCGCATCGCCGCCACCCGCAATAACAAAAAGGCAATGGCGGCCTTAGCGGTACTGGTGGCCTTAATTGCGCTAGGACTGGTATTAATGTTTAATCAAGCCCCCGCAGACGGACAGAAAAAAACCGCGCAAAACGCCCCGGTATCCCCCGAACTGGTGCCGGAAGAAAAAACCATATCTGCCACAGATCAGGAAATTTTACTGCCAGCCCCGCCGCCTGCGGTTAAACCGCAAACGGTTTCCGCCGCGGACAAGGCTTTATCGGCGGTGCAAAACTATACACTTTCCGGCGGGCGCGGCACGGTGGCCGCGTATTTGGACCGCCTGTACCGGAACAAACTTTCCCACGGATACACCGGGAATTGGTCCGCAGAACCTTTGCATAAAAACGCATATATTGTAAAATACAGATTAACCAAAACCCGTATGGAACCCATTGTATATGTCTTCCAAGCGGATGTTTCAAAAGGAACTTTAACCGGCGCGCTAAACAATGTGGCGCTGGATTTGCTGGGCAAAATTCAATAACTACGAGGGTTATATATGATATTGATGGACGACTTGTTCAAAATGATGAAAGCCAAAAACGCTTCCGATATTCACTTAACGGTAGGGGTTCCGCCCGTGCTGCGTATTCAGGGCCGCCTGTACGCCACACCGTTTGAAGCCTTAACCAAGGAAACCGCCCAGACGTTAATTTATTCCATTTTAACGGACGACCAACGCCAGCAGTTTGAAGACAAGTTGGAGTTGGACTGCTCTATCGGCCTTAAATCGCTGGGGCGTCTTCGTGTAAACGTCTATAAACAAAAAGGTTGCGTGGCCGCGGCCTTGCGTTCTATTCCGAACGAATTTAAATCCTTTGAACAACTCAACTTACCGCCCGTGGTATATAACATTATGAAGTTAAACAAAGGCCTTGTGTTGGTAACGGGGTGCACGGGGTCCGGTAAATCAACGTCTTTGGCCAGTATGATTAACTACCTGAATATGAACGAAAGCAACCACATTATGACGGTAGAAGATCCTATTGAATTCGTACACCCGCACAAACGCAGTATCGTCAATCAGCGCGAAGTTGGCGCCGATACCCTTTCGTTCGCCGATGCCTTAAAACACTTTTTGCGTCAGGACCCGGATATTATTCTGGTCGGCGAGTTGCGCGACCGTGAAACGATGGAAGCCTGCCTTACCTTGGCTGAAACCGGGCACTTGGTGTTTGCCACCTTGCACACCAACGACGCCGTGCAGTCTATCAACCGTATTATTGACGTCTTCCCGGCCAACCAACAGCCGCAAATCCGCACGCAGTTGTCCTTCGTGTTGGAGGCTATTTTGTCCCAGCAGTTAATCCCCACCTTAACGGGCGGACGCGCGATGGCGTGCGAGGTGTTGCTTGCCAACTCCGCCGTGCGCAGTTTAATCCGCGACGGCAAAGCCGAACAGATTATCTCCACGATGCAAACCAGCGTAGGTATGGGTATGATTACGATGAACCAAGCATTGGGTGATTTGTACATCCGCAAACAAATCAGTTACCAAGAGGCCATTTCTCACACGGGCGACCCGTCCGGCTTGAAGACCTACTTGCAACAGAAATTGGGAACCGCCAGTTTCAAATAAAAGCCTCTTTACTTTTGCGGGGTTGCTTTCGGGCAACCCCGTTTTTTATGTATAAAAACGCACAAAAAAGCCGCCCGGTAAAGGGCGGCTTTTTCTTCCGTAAAATTTTTTATTGCTGAGGACGGTTGCTTACCACTTTCGGGCACACACGGATAAAGATATCCGTGCCTACCGCATCGGAAAGTTCCGGCGCAACGGTATCAACAAAGGCGTTTTGCGTCCAGCCGGAAACATACGGCGGTGGCAACAGGCGTCTCACACTGGTAGCCAAAATGCCCCATTTGTAATCGGTCAAATTATTTTCGTCCTTGGTGCGGATAGAAAACGTAACCGATTGGTCCCTATTCAAAAGCGGGGAGTGCATATGCGCCCGGCGCAGAGAACCCGCGCCGCCTTCAATAAACATCGGCTGGGCGATAATTACCAGTACTTCGTCCGTCTTACCGAACGACGCCGCCGCGTAATAGGGCTGCAATTCATCGCTCCAAGAGGCCAAGGTGTTTTGCACCGTAGCACCCTCTTCGGTCGTCAGCGGAATTAGCATTGCGTTGGAATCGCGCAAGACGGTTTTCACAAACGCATCGGAACCATTTTTTTGCTGGAAAGCCATATATGAGCCAGATTTGTATGTTCCTGCCGCCGGGAAATATGGGCTCGCCACTACAATTTGTTTCTCTGGGTTTAACATCCGTAAATTCGTGAGCAAGTTGGAAAGTTGCAATTTAGCGCCTTCGTTCCACTCCGTCGCAATAAAAATGCGGTTTTTGCCACGCAATAATTTGGCATACGGCACGGAATTAACGTGCACGACATTTCTGTCAATCAGCACGTCCACCTTTTTTAAATGCGTACGCAAATAGGACACATCCTTCGTGGCGGCCTGGTAGAGTTTGGAATCCGGGAGCAAATTCTGTTCCCCCGCCCATACTTTTACCGCGTTTAAATCGCGCTGCTGGCGCAAGGCACGCAGTTTCCACATATGTTGGGCTTGGGTAATGGCGGAACCAATACTGGGATTATAAAAAGTTTTGGGAAAGGCACTTTTGGCGGCCTTTTCCATAGCATTTGCCGGCACTTTTACGGCCGGGAGTTTCCCGCGCTGGGCTTGCGCCGCGCCGGAAAAAGCGAGGATAAAAAGAGACGTTAGCATCAGCGTAAGTGTTTTGTTCATACTGTTATTATAAGTTTGCCCAGGGCCCAAAACAAGGGCCAAAGGACCTAGGAGGTCATAGGCCCGTTGGAAAGCGTTTCCTTGTTGCGTAGGGTGCGGTGGTAAGTAATGGCAAAGCGGTGGACCTCATCGCGAATTTCCATTAATAAGTTTAAGGCTGGGTCGCCTATGGGCAGTTTAATGCTCTCCGCCGCGCCGGGCAGGTAAATACCCTCGTGCGTTTCGGCAAGGGCTATAAACGGGATATAAATGCCCGCGCGGTCAAAGGCGTTTAAGGCCGCGGTAATTTGGCTTTTCCCGCCGTCCAGCAAAATTAAATCGGGCGCTTGGGTAGGGTCCTTTTTTATTTGGCGCAGGCGGCGGAAGACGCTCTCTTCCATCATCGTAAAATCACTTCCCCCGCGCTCGGGCAGTTTAGAGCGGATTTTAAAGCGGCGGTAGTGCTCGTGATTCTTTTCGCCGTTAATGTAGCACACCACGCACCCCACGGCCTCTCGCCCGAACAAGTGGGAGTTATCAAACGCTTCAATATGCGCGGGCAGTTTGTTTAAACCGATTACCTGCGCCAAGCGTTTTAACTTGTCCGTATTTTCCATAGCGGTAGTAATTTTATCGTCCTTAAACCGCCCGACGAGCACGCGCTCCTGCATATGCGCCAAGGCGTGCAAAAAATTGCGGTAAACGGCCGCCTGTTCGTATTCCCACTTGGCGGCGTGTTCCTTCATTAACCGCGTGATGTTTTCGGTAATATTGCCAAAGTGCCCGTCCAAAAATTGCGCCATACGCTCGGCAATTTTGCGGTAATCCTCGTACGAAATTTTGCCCGCACACGGCGCCGGACATTGCCCGGTGTGATAGTAAATGCAGGTGTTAATTTTGCGCGGGTCCAATTCCTTTTCGCGCGAAAAATTCCATTTGCACGGGCGCAAGGGAGCGTATTTGCTCTTCCACAAAAAACGCATTAAACTTTTTACAATGCTGGATTTAGGGTACGGGCCAAAATACAAGTCTTTTCCACGCACCACGCGGCGCGTTAAATGCAAACGCGGGAAGTCCTCCCCCATCGTTAGTTTTAAATAAGGGTAACTTTTGCCGTCCTTGCCAAGTGAGTTAAAAAACGGTTGGTATTGCTTAATTAATTTTTCTTCCAGCACCAAGGCGTCGCGTTCGCTGGCGGTGGTGATATAGTCAATTTTGGCAATCATCGGCAGCAGGCACGGCAATTTCCACCCGCGGGAATACAGGTTGGATTCCTGGAAATACTGCTTCACCCGGTCGGACAAATTTTTGGCCTTGCCTACATAAATAATCGTGCCCTCTTTGGAGCGCATTATGTAAACACCGGGTTTATTTGGTAAAATATCTAGGCGCGGGTCCATAGAAGTATTGTAACATTTCAGGCGCGCAGCCTGCTTACACAAAAAAAATCAGTTGACCCCGCGGCAATAAAAGGATAAAATATTAGTAACCCGATTTTTCTATTAGAGGAACTATATAATGGCAAAACTTAAAACTGGTCGGCACACTAGCGCTATCAAAGCGCAGCGCCAAGCCGAAAAAAGAACTTCCGCTAACAAGGGCTTGATTAAAAAAGTCCGCTTAGCCACCAAGACTGTGAACGCTTCCGCTACCACGAAAGCCGCCACGCTGAAAGAAGACTTAAAAAAAGCCGAATCTTGCATTGACAAGGCCGCCAAAAAGAACGTAATCCACTGGAAAACGGCCGCCCGCAAGAAATCCCGCTTGGCCAAAGCCGCTAACAAAGCCGCTGCCGCCAAATAATAAGTCTTGCAATAACCTTTAAAACCGCCCTTGACCGGGCGGTTTTTTATGGCAATTTTTCCACTCTCCATATGGCAATTTAAAAACTTGCCCACAAAAAAGGCGCCCCGGTAAGAGGCGCCTTTTTTCACACGCAAAACCTTATGCTTCCGGGACGTGTTTGTATTTAAAGATGCAGGCAAACAAAATAGCCACCACCAAGGAGAAGCCCGCGAAAATAAACCACGATTCGCTCCACCCGGCCATAATGGTATGGGAAACATCCGCCGGATATACCGCGCCGCTGGGCAAAAAGCCGTTCGCCGCCGTATAAGCGTTGATGTGGACGTTTACCAACTTGTTAATGACCCATTGGGCGCCCAGCGTACCAATCATCGCGCCGAAGCCGTTGGTCATCAGCATAAATACGCCCTGCGCGCTGGAACGGATGGCCGGGTCGGTTTCTTTATCTACATACAAGGAGCCGGACACGTTAAAGAAGTCAAACGCCACCCCATATACAATCATAGAGGCCACCAACAGCACAATACCGCCCGCGGTGGACGGGTTGCCGATACCAAAGAAGCCAAAGCGCAGCACCCACGCAAACATACTGATAAGCATTACCTTTTTGATACCGAAGCGTTTCAAGAAGAACGGAATCAGCAAAATGCACAGCGTTTCGGACATTTGGGAAAGGGAAATAAGCGCGTTAGCGTTATTGGCCCCCCAAGAGCCCGCAAAACCCGCCAAGGAGTTAAAGCCGTTAATAAACGGGTTGGCGTAAGCGTTGGTAACCTGCAAGGACATCCCCAGCAGCATAGAAAAGATAAAGAAAATAGCCATCTTTTTCTCTTTAAACAACGCAAACGCTTTGAGGCCCAAGGCTTCGGCCAGCGATTTGGCCTTTTCCGTACAGGTGGGGCAGGCGGGCAAGGTAAAGCAATACAAGCCCAAAATCACGCCCAAAATGCCGGAGAAATACCATTGCATATAGGTATTTTGGAAGCCCGTAAAGTTGGAGGTCAGCATCGCGCAGATAAAACCAACCGTACCGAATACACGGATGGGAGGGAACGCGGAAACGGTATTAAAGCCGCCTTGGCGCAAGGCCGTATAAGCCACGGAGTTGGAAAGCGCAATCGTAGGCATATAGAAAGCCACGCTAAACGTGTAGCAGGCAAAAACCAGCGCAAAACTTACTTGGGGGAGCGAACCAAAATAAGCCGCCCCGGCCATACCGGCCGCCGCCAGCAAATGGCACAGGCCCAGCAGTTTCTGTGCGGGGATCCAACGGTCCGCCACAATGCCGATAATAGCCGGCATAAAGAGCGATACAAAGCCTTGTACCGCGTAAAACCAACCGATATTTTCCGCCAATCCGGCACCGGCCAGGAAGGTACCCATAGAAGTAAGGTACGCACCCCAAACGCCGTATTGGAGAAAGTTCATTGCAGTCAAACGAATTTTGATGTTCATAAGCGAATTACCGCCGAAGCAGGGAAACTCCGGCTGCAAACCTCCATAGAATTGACGGGAAACGCCCTTGGCGCAACTGCCCCCGCCGATAAAACCATTGTACAAAAAAAGATATAATATAGGAAATAAATTGAAAAACGCCGTTTTTAGGAGGAAATTTCATATGGCAGATTACAGTTTTGACGTCGTATCCAAAGTGGATTTGAACGTAATTGCGGAAGCCGTCAGCGCCGCAAATAAAGAAATCACCAACCGTTACGATTTTAAAGGCACCAATTCTACGATTGAACTCAATCAAAAGGATAACGAACTGAAACTCGGTTCCAGCGACGAATATAAGGTAAACACCTTGCGCGACATTATTTTTACGCGTATTGCCAAACGTGGTATTCCGCTTAAAAATATGCTGCCGCAAAAAATTGAAGCCGCTTTGGGCGGTAACGCCAAACAGACGGTAAAAATCCAGCAGGGTATCCCGTCCGACAAAGCCAAGGAAATTTCCAAGGCCATTAAAGACGCCAAATTGAAGGTTTCCGCTTCTATCCAGGGCGACCAGTTGCGTGTATCGTCCAAATCCAAGGACGAACTCCAAAACACGATGGCCCTTTTAAGAGGGCGCGACTTTGGCGTGGAACTCCAATTCACCAATTACAGATAACTTATGCGCAAACTATTACTTATTTTAAGTGCGGCTTTGATTGCCGCCCCGGTCCTGCAAGCGGCCGATATGTCCGCCGCGTTGGATTTTTATAAAAAGCAGGCGCTTACGATTTCCGCCGACCCCGGCCGGGAAGGCCGCGCCTTTGCCAAAGCCTTGGCGGATAATTTAGGCACTTGGGCCTTGCAAAACCCGGGCCAAGCCGCCACAGCCGACGCGCTTTTGCTCCAAACGCGCCTTTATCTGCGCGCGGAAGACAATGCCGATGCGCTCGTTACGCTCCTTAAACTGCGCAAGGTCTTTCCGTCGGCTGATACAAGTGCTTTAAAAGCGCTGTTGCCGCAAGCCGCCGAAGCCGTGCAGTCGGACTCGCGCAATTTAGTCAGCCAACTCTTTGCGCTTCCGCTCCCCTCCGAAGCCGATACCGAAGCGGACCGTGAAGCCGAAGCCTTATATGCGCTTTCCAAATTGCCGGGGCGCACCGTATATGCCCCCGCCGCGCAAGCGTTTGAAACCTTTTTCGCGTTTCATCCCAAATACGAAGATGGCGACAAGGTGGAACTGTGGTACGGGGATTTGCACCGCGTAAACGGCAATTATTTGGCCGCTATTTCGCAATACAAAAAAGCGGGCGAACTTTATCCCAAAACGCCGTATAAAGCCGCCAGTTTGCGCCTTATCGGCGATATTTACGCCGACAATTTAAAGGACACCGCCAACGCCACCGCGTACTATACGCGCGTACTGCGGGAGTTCCCGGGTTCGTCCGAAACGGGCGTAGTGTATAAGCATATGGCCATTTTGGACGAGAATAACAAACAGTTTGACAGCGCGCTTATCAATTATGATAAATCCATTGAACTGTTGGGCAACACCGCGGCTTCGTACGAATCGTACCGCGGCAAGGCGGATGTGTATGTAAAAAACAAGAACTACGGCGAAGCATATAATACCTTATTAAAAACGGCCAATGTATTTGGCTCGGACGAAGAAAAATGCACCTTCTCGCTCTTAGAAGCCGCCAATGTGGCCAAAAAGCGTATGCGCGACCAAGCCAAATATATGCAGGCCTTGGAAAAGGCCCTCGTAGCGCATCCCGCCGGGCCGCGCGCCCCGCAAATTATGTTTGATTTGGCTTCCGCCTACGAACAGCAAGGCAAAAAAACGCAGGCCGTGGAAATGTACAAACGGTTGATTATCAATCACCCCACCAACAAGTTGGCCGCCCGTGCCCAAGGCCGCTTGGACAGATTGCAGAAATAAGATAACTTAAACCTAAAACCGCCCCGGGAAAATTTCCCCAGGGCGGTTTTTATTTGTTCATATAATAGGCTTGGCGATGCGCCCAGGCACCGCCCCCGTCGCCTTGACTGGTTGGAGTGTCCTGTCCAGACAGATTTTGGCAGATTTTATTGGAGATCTGGCTATCCATATCAGCCCAGCAAATAAAAAAGGTATCTCTGTGATATTTTTCTATCAGGACTAAATCCTTAATATCCTCACATAAAAAAGCCGTCTCAGTCCCTCCGCGGCCACTAATATTACAACTAACATCCGTGCTGGAAATTTTACTTGGGTTTTCCTTTTTAAATCCGGCGGGCATAGCAATAATCAGCGAATCCAAATTGGCGGCATAGCGGTTGGTTTGCATATAAAAATGCTGTTGGGCTAGGTCCACCGCACGGACGAGGTTATACATCGTCGCCGCGCGGCTGCTGCCCACCGCCACCCGGTACGACGGCATAGCGGCCGCCGCCAAAATACCGATAATAAGAATAACGACTAATAGTTCAATTAAGGTAAAGCCACTGCTAACAACCCAAGCGGTAGATCCTGAAATAAATTCAGGATGACCTCCTTTTTTCATAACGATGTCATTCCCGAGTGTGGGGCGGCCCGCAGGGTTCGGGAATCTGTTGTTAATTGTTGCCGTTCTGTTCCGCAACAACAGATCCCCGACTAAATTCCTCGGGGATGACAAAATAGAGGTATGTACCGTGCGGCCACCCCAAGCAGACGTCATTCCGTAAGGTTTGGCGGCCCGCAGGGTTACGGAATCTCGTCGTTTCGCAACAACAGATTCTGGACTACAACACTCGGGAATGACGCCACTATCGCAAGTGGCCGCACGGCTAATAGTAATAAATCCTTTCATTTTTCTCCTTGTTAAGGCCTTTATATTTGAGCAAAACGGCCTTTTATACGCATTTTTATACGGCAGATACATCCGGGTATGTCCGGCCTTAATTGTCAAAATTTTAACAAAAAAAAA